>CANJSR010000096.1 GCA_947476855.1 Acetobacteraceae bacterium | reverse complement strand
GAAGGCCCGCCATCCACGACTGGGGTGGTAGAAGTTGTGGCTGGTGGCCCTTCGGCCACCACGACGGAGGAACCATCAACTCCTCCAAGACAACGGGTTCAAACCACCCCCGCGCCCTTCAACCGTTCCAACTCCGCATCGTCCAACCCCAGCAACCCCTTGTAGATCTCATCATTATGAGACCCCAGCTCCGGGCCGAGCCAATTGACGCGACCAGGGGTGTCCGAAAGACGGGGCACAAGATTAGGCACCGCGAGGTCCCCTGCCCTCGGGTCCTTCATCCGCAGGATGTTCTCCCGCGCCGCGTAGTGCGGGTCCTCGAAAATCTCATCGATCGCGTAGACCGGGCCGCAGGGCACCTGCTCGGATTCACATTTCCGCATCAGGTCATCGCGATTGAACTGCGCGGTCCAGATCGCCACCGTATCGTCCACGATCGCCCGGTCGCGTTCCCGCGCGGCGATCGTGCCCCAACGGTCGGGTGCGGCCAATTCGGGGCGGCCCATGGCGATCGCCAGACGCTCAAAGATCTTGTCGCTCGTGCAGGCGATCGCGATCCAGCGGTTGTCCTTGGTCGGGTAATGGCTGTGCGGGACGACGTTCACCGTCCCCGGCCCCATGCGCTGGCGGACATAGCCCTTATAGGCAAACGCGGGGGCGAGTTCGTCCAGGATGCGGAAGATCGATTCATATAATCCGATATCAACCACCTGCCCGCGCCCGGTCTTCTCCCGCGCCTGCAGGGCCAACAGCGTACCCAGCGCGCCATACAGGCCGGACAGGTAGTCGGGGATCGTGGCCGACCCGGGCGTTACCGGCGCGCGGTCGGGATAGCCCGCCAGGAACGAAAGCCCGCCGAACGCGTTGCCGATGCGCCCGAAGCCCGGGCGATCCTTGTACGGCCCCGTCTGCCCGAAGCCCGAGATACGGACCATGATCAGGCGCGGATTGACCTCGGAGAGCATATCCCAGCCCAGGCCCCATTTCTCCATCGTGCCTGGCTGGAAATTCTCCACCAACACATCGGCCTGCGCCACCAGCCGCTTGAGCAAAACCACCCCATCCGGCTTGCGCAGGTCGAGCGTGATGCACTTTTTGTTCCGCGATTCCGACAGCCAGGGCAGCGTGTCGCCGCATTCATGCATGGTGCCGAAACGACGGGTCGCGTCACCCACACCCGGCAGTTCGATCTTGATGACGTCGGCCCCGAACTCCCCCAACTGCGTCGCGCAGAAGGGGCCGGCCAGGAAGGTCGCCACGTCCAGGACGCGGCAGTCCTGCAATGCTTGTGTATCCACGTTCGTCACCCCGCCTGCTCGACCACGCGGCGCGCGCGCATCACGATCGGATAGTCGATGAACTGGCCTTCCAACTGGATCGAGGCCAGGCCCTTGGCCTCGGCTTCCTCGAAAGCGGCGATGACCCGGCGCGCCTGGGCCAGCGTTGCCTCATCCGGGGTGAAGGCGGCGTTGCCGTCGGCGATCTGGTCCGGATGGATCAGCATCTTGCCCTGGAATCCCAAGGCGGCGGCCTGCCTGGCCGAGGCGATGAAGCCCTCCGTATCGCGCAGATCGGCCCAGACAGTGTCCATCGGCGGCTCGATCCCCGCGGCCCGGGACGCCATGACGCAGGCAGCGCGATGCGGCAGCAGTTCGGCCTCCGAGCGCGACCAGACCATCCCCATGTCCAACGTGAAGTCACCCGCCCCGAAGGCAATCCGCTTCGTTCGCGTGCCGGACCGGCAGATCGCGGTGACATTTGTCATGCCCAAAGCCGTCTCGATGATCGGGATCAGGTCGATCCCGCCCACCGGCAGGCCACGGTCGCGTTCCAAGGAGGCCAGCACCCATTCGGCGGCCTTGAGTTGGTCCGGGTCCTCGACCTTCGGCAGGATGATGCCATCCAGACCCGGATGCACGATCGCAAGCAGGTCAGCGTGGCACCAGTCGGTCGACATGGCATTCACGCGCACATACAGCTTGCCATGACGCGGCTTGCCGAACGCCTCCACCACCATCGGCCGCGTCGCGGCCTTTTCGCTGATGGCGACGGCGTCTTCCAGATCCAGGATGACGCCATCGGCGGCCAGGGTCAGCGCCTTTTCCACGCGGCGGGCATGGTTGCCCGGCGCGAACAGCAGCGAACGCAGGGCCGGCATTATTCGGCCGCCTTGCGGCGCGCGTGCCAGTCGGCGGCGCGGGGGATCGGCAGGCCCATTGTCTCCCGCAGCGTGGGACCTTCGTAGTCCTTATGGAACAACCCGCGCCGTTGCAGTTCGGGAACCAGCAGCCGAGCGACATCTTCATAGGTGCCAGGCATGGACGTCGCGGCGAGGACGAAGCCGTCGCAGGCCGGGGCGGTGAACCATTCCTCCATCTGGTCGGCGACGGATTTCGGCGTGCCGCAGAACACCTTGTGCTCCTTGATCGTGCCCCGGCCCGAGACCTCGACGAAGTCGCGCACGGTCGGGTTCTTCTTGCCCGACATCTCGACCACGCGGTCGCGGAAGCCGTGCCAGGAGAATTCGGCCAGTTCCTCGTCGCTGAACGCCTCGTCGTAGCCCTTCTTGGAGAAGTCGTAATTCAGCACTTCGGAGATCAGCACCAGCCCGTCCACCGGCTTGGCCAGGCTTTCGATGATCGCGCGCTTTTCCTGCGCGGCGTCCTCGGACTCACCCACGATCACATAGCAGGCAGGGGCGACCTTGACGTGGTCGGGATTGCGCCCCTCGGCCGCGACGGCATCCTTGAACGCCTTGTACTGGCGCTTACCGGCTTCCAGGCTGTGATAGATCACGAAGACCAGTTCGGCCCATTTGGCGGCGAAGGCCTGCCCGCGGCCGGACTGCCCGGCCTGGATCAGCAGCGGATGGCCCTGCGGGGAGCGCGGCACACTGAACGGCCCGCGGGAGTTGAAGTAGTGCCCGTGATGATCCAGGCGATGGACCTTGGTCGGGTCGGCGAAGCGGCTGGTTTCTTTGTCCAGGATCAGCGCGTCGTCTTCCCACGTGTTCCAGTGGCCCATGACGACATCCATGAACTCATCGGCGCGATCATAGCGCGCGTCGTGTTCCATGTGCTTCTCGCCGCCGAAGTTCAGCGCCTCGGCGCTGTTCAGGGAGGTGACGATGTTCCACCCGACGCGGCCCTTCAGCATCAGGTCCATCGTCGCGAAGACGCGGGCGACGTGGTACGGTTCGTAGTAGGTCGTCGAATAGGTCGTCCCCAGGCCGATCTTGCTGGTGGCCATGCCCATCGCCATCAGGATCGTGCTGGGATCGAGCTTCACCGCGCGCACGCCCGCCGCGATCGCCTCGTGATGGTTGCCGGTGTAAAGATCGGGCAGCGCCAGGCGGTCGTCGAAGAACGCCATCTGGATCTTGCCGTCCTCCAGCGTGCGGGCGATGCGCTGGTAGTATTCGGGCGTCAGGAAATCCAGGATCGTGGACGGATGACGCCAGGAGCCTGGCAGGTTCGAGCAGTTCTGCGCCTGGAGAAAGGCAACCAGGGTCATCATCCGGGACTGGGAGGACATCGTCGTGGTCTCGCTATTTGTTCAAACCGGCACGTCAACATCCAGCAGCGGGGCATGCTGCTGGCAGCCATAGACATCGGTATCACCGAACTCCCCCGCCGGCACCAGCCGGGGCAGTGTCGCCTTGAAGGCGAAGGCGGCGTCATATGGCGTGAACAGCACGTGTTCCGCCTTCACGCCATAAAGCCTGGCGAACAGTTCGGGGCACAGCACGCCGGTTTCCTTAACACGACGGAACGTGTCGGCGTTGTCGAACACGACATCGATGGTCAGTTCGAACGGGCCGGCGTTCTTGCTTTTGCAGACGCGGGCGATATCGCGGATGAAGGCCATGTCACACCATCTCGTATTCGATCGGGAACAGCTCGGTCGGACGGTCCAGTTCGGCGACATGGTAGACGCTGAAACGATAGACCGGGCCGACATCGATGTCGGACGGAGAGAACGGGAACGCCATGTTCCCTTCCTTCGCGAGCCGCCCGGGGAAGTCGGTGTGCAGCATGTTGGTCCGCGCCATGCCGAGCACCGCGCTGGCCATCTCCTGGCTCTGCTGGGCGACGACCTCGATGACGAAGCCGACCTCATGCGGCAAGGTACCGCGGACGAACTCGCGCTCTCCCATTACGCCATCACGGCCGTAGACACGGATGCCCAGGCGGTAGCTGTCGGGCGTGGCGCCGAAGGCCGCGGCCTTGGTGGCAACCTCGGACCGCACCGAGTCCAGGAACGAGTCCAGCCGCCCGATCAGTAGCGGATCGCGGGAGCCGCAGATGCACAGCGCGCGGTAGCCCGCCATCTCCACCCCTTCCAGCTTGACCGTGTACTGGGTGGCCGGGTTCCACTTCATGCCGGAAATCCGCACCGCCCGGTCGCTGACCGCGTCGAACCGGCATTCGGAGGTGTCGAGCATCCCGCCCGGCTCGATATGGTGGATCGGGCTCGAATTCTCATGCAAAGAATGGTTGGCAATCGACAGCGGCGTGCAGCGGCGGATCGGGTTGGTCGGCTCGCATTCGACATGATCCTCCCGCACCGTGACGAACAGGCAGTCATGGCCCTTGGGGATCGAGGGCGTGGCGCCGCATTCCAGCATCTTGCCGGCGTACCAGGCGGGCGCCGGGGGAAGCTGCGCGCGAATCGTGGCCGCGGCCCAGGGGGCGGGATCGCTGCTGCGCCCGGCCAGGACGACCTGCGCACCGTTGTCCAGCGCCTCGATGAAGGGTTCCGGCCCCATCATGCCGACGATGCGCGATGACCGGTCGATCACCGCGTCCGTCAGGTCCGGCTGGTGCGCCAGGCCCTTGACCCGTCCGGCGGCGTTCAGGCGGCGGACGGTGTCCTTGTCCTGTTCGGCGTGGATCAGGGCCATCTTGAAGTGCAGCCCGTCCTCCCGCGCGATCTCCCGCGCCATGTCGGCCACCAACTTCAGGTGCGGTGCCCCGCCCGCCCCGCCACAGGTGCCGATGACCAGGGGAATGCCCTGGCGGATGGCCGCGTTCAGCATCAGCCGCAGGTCGTGCCGGATCGCGATGGGGGAGCAGAACGGCTTGCCCACGCCCAGATAATGCGGCCCCGGATCGACGCTGCCGCCATCGACCCCGATCAAGTCCGGCTTGCGGTCCAGGCCGGCCTTCAGCGACGCCTCGGGAAAGCCGTAGCCCAGAATGGCGCTGGTCGACAGCAGGCGGATTTCCTTGCTCATGGTCGGCGGCCCCGGGTCATCGTCGGTCTCCTTTACGCGATCCAGGGCAATCCACCCCAATCGGTCCCGAACCGCAAGCGTTGCGCTGTGTGCGATCCGTGTTACGCTGCACTGCGACATAGAAGACGGGTGCCATTGCCATGAGCCAAACCCTCTCCCCCCCTGCGATCGCTCCGGTATCGGATCGTATCCCGGTGCTGGATATCGGTCCCTACCTCGCCGGCGCGCCCGGCGCGCGGGAGGCGCTGGCGGTTCAGATCGCCAAGGCCTGCCACGACACCGGCTTCATGGTGATCCGCAACCATGGCATCGACCAGTCCCTGATCGACGGATGCTTCGGCGCCGCCAACTCTTTGTTTGACCGTGATGAGGCCTACAAGACCCAATACAAGATCGGCGACCTGAACATCGGCTATCTGCCCTATGGCGCGCAGATCGTGCGGACGTCGAAGATCAACGTGAACACGAAGCCGAACCTGAGTGAGAGCTTCTATATCACGACCGACCTGTCGCCGGACGATCCCCGCATCGTCGGGGGTGACTCGCTGTATGGCCTGAACCGCTGGCCCGCCGACATGCCGGCGTTCAAGACGCAGACCCAGGCCTATTTCAACGCCATGCGTCCCCTCGCGCAAAAGATGGTGTCCGTCGTCGGCACCTCGTTGGGCCTGGAGCCCGACTACTTCCAACACGCCTTCACGAACGAACCGTCCTGCACCCTGCGCCTGATCCGCTACCCCGCGCATGACGGGGCCGAGGACAACCAGTTCGGCTTCGCCCCCCATATCGACACGAACTTCCTGACCCTGCTGGCGCAATCCGCACTGCCGGGGCTGGAGGTCCGTACCGCCCAGGGGGAATGGATCCGCCCCATCTCCATCCCCGGCTCCTTCGTCGTCAACACCGGTGAAATGCTCGGCCGTTACTCGAACGACCGGTACATCGCGACGCCGCACCGTGTGATCAACAACAACAACCAGCTTCGCCACGCGATCCCGTTCTTCTACGGGCCAGGTCTGCAGGCGACGATCCAGCCCGTGCCGACCTGCGTCAGCGCGGACAACCCGGCGAAGTATGAGCCGCTGCTCTACGCCGATCATCGCCGCAAGCTGAACATGACCAATTTCGACCACCGCCGCAAAGGCGCCGCCGCTTCGGAGTATTGAGTATGCGCCTTGCCGCCGCCGTTGCCCTGTCCGCCGCCGCCGTCCTGACCACCCCAGCCGCGGCGCAGCAGCGCCCGCTGCGGGCCGTGATGAACATCGAGTTGCAGGTCCTCGATCCGATCGTTACGACCGCGACCGTGACCCGCGCCTTTGGCTACATGGTCTATGACACGCTGGTCTCGATGGACTCCAAGGGCGAGTTCAAGCCGCAGATGCTGGAAGGCTGGAAGGTCAGCGACGACCGCCTGACCTGGACCTTCACGCTTCGCCCGGGCCTCGCCTTCCACGACGGCGCGCCGGTGACGGCCGAGGACTGCATCGCCTCCCTGCAACGCTGGGCCAAGGCGGATGCCTTCGGCAAGCGGATGATGGCCGCGGCCTCTGACCTGCGTGCGATCGACGCCCGGACGTTTGAGCTGAAATTGACCCGCCCCTTCGCTTTCGTGATCGAGGCGATCGGCAAACCCAACATGCTCGTGCCCTTCATCATGCCGGCGCGGATGGCGGCCCTGCCGCCGAACAAGCAGAACACTGAGACGATCGGCTCCGGCCCCTATACGTTCAAGCGGGATGAGTGGCGGCCAGGCGACCGCGCCATCTTCCGCCGCAACGCCGCCTATCAGCCGCGCAACGAACCCGCGGACGGGCTGGCCGGCGGCAAGAAGCCGGGGATGGAAACGGTTGAGTTCGTCAGCATGCCCGATCCCTCCACGCGCGTGACGGCGTTGCAGACCGGGTCTGTGGATTATCTGGAAGTCCTGCCCTTCGACTACATCGACCTGATGCGCAAGGACAAGAACGTCAAGGTGGTGATCCAGCCGCCGATGGCCCACATCATGGGCGGGCTGTCGGTCAACAATACCCAGCCGCCTCTGGACAACGTGAAGGTCCGGCGGGCCTTGCAGATGGCGCTCGACCAGAAGGAAATCCTGGGCGGGATCGGGCTGCCGGCGGACATGTCGGTGCCATTCTGCCAGTCGGTGTTCCTGTGCGGTGGGCCGTACCAGACCGATGCGGGCACCGCCCCGCTGAAGGACGCGAGCCCCGAGAAGGCACGGGCGATGCTCAAGGAGTCGGGCTACAACAACGAACCGATCGTGCTGCTGCACAGCACGGACTCGGCGATGATCAACCCGATCTCCATGGTGCTGATCGACCAGATCAAGCGGGCGGGCTTCAACCTGGAGGTCATCTCGTCCGACTACAGCTCCATGGCACAGCGGCGGCTGAAGAAGGAACCACTCGACAAGGGCGGCTGGAGCCTGATGCCGGTAGTCTGGAGCGGGTACGACATGATCAACCCGCTGTCGCATTACGCCACGGCCTATAGCTGCACGGGCAACTACCCCGGCTGGAACTGCGACCCCGGCATGCCGGACCTGGTCGCGAAGTTCGAGGTTGAGGCCGATCCCGCGAAGCGCATGGCCCTGGCGACCGAGATGCAGCTCCGCGTGCTGGACCAGGCGCCGCAGATGTTCCTGGGCCAGTTCGCCCCACCCACCGCCTATCGCGCCAGCCTGAACGGTGTGCTGCGGACGGGGGTTCATACATTCTGGAATATCACTCGCGACGGGTCCTGAGCTAAGCTCCCTGGATCGGTCCCCTGGATGAACCCCGGGGGCCGATCAAGACAAAGGGAGAAACGGTATGAAACATCGCCATGCCTGGCTGGCCGCGAGCATGCTCGCCGGCCTCGCCATCGCGCCTGAAGCAAGCGCGCAACTGGCCATTTCCTCGAACGACGGCAAGGGCGTCCTGATCAAGGGCGTCAATACGGTCCCGGACAATCCGGTGCCCGACAACATCACGATCATCGACCTCAACGTCTCCCCACCCAAGGTGCTCGCGACGGTCAACATGCCGGTCAGCCTGGTCGGGCCGCCGCAGAGCGTCGCCATCGCTCCGGACGAGTCCTTCGCGTTGATCACCGCCGCCACCAAGCTGGACCCGGCGGACAAGAAGAAGGTCGTTCCCCACAACATCGTCAGCGTCGTTGACCTGAAGGCCAAGCCGCCCGTCGTGGTGCAGACGGTCGAGGCCGGGCTGGGCGCAACCAATGTCGCCATCAACAAGACCGCCACGCTCGCCCTGGTGACGAACCGGAACGAGGGCACGGTGTCCGTCTTCACCATCGCCGGGAAGACGCTGACGCCGGCTGGCAAGATCACGCTGGGCGATGCCAAGTCCGGGCCCAGTTCCGTGGCGTTCACGCCGGACGGCAAGCGGGCCTTGGTGACGCGGGATGGGGACCACAAGGTCTCGGTTCTGACCGTCAACGGCAATACGGTCGAGCATTCGAAGCGGGACATTCATTCCGGCCTCAAGCCCTATCCGCTCGGCATCAGCCCGAAGGGTGACTGGGCCGCGATCGCCAATGTCGGCATGGGCGGCGGCGATTCCGATACGATCGCCCTGATCGACCTGACGCTCGACCCACCGCGGGTGGTGGACACGATCGCCGTCGGCCAGACGCCCGAGAGCCTGACCGTCGCCCCCGATGGCAAGCATGTGGTCGTCACGGTGATGAACGGGTCGAACAAGGTGCCGGGGTCTCCGTTCCTCAACGCCAACGGGCGGGCGCCCGTGTATGCCGTGGAGAAGATGAAGTTCCGCAAGGTGGCGGATGCCAAGGTCGGCGTCTGGTGCCAGGGCGCGGCCTGGAACAAGACCTCCACCCTCGTCCTGGTGCAGTGCATGGCGGAGCAGGAGATCCAGTTGCTCAAGTTCGATGGCAAGTCGCTGAAGCCGGCGGGGACGATCAAGGTCTCCGGCGGGCCGTCGGGCATTGGGACGACGCCACCGAAGTAGCACTCGGTTTGGCCCATCCGGCCTTGCGCCGGGTGGGCCACCCTTGCCGCGGCGGGCGTTATGGGCCATGCCGCGCCGCACCTGATCCAGGAAGGAGACGACCCATGGCCTATACACTCGCGGACCTTGAAGTGCTGCAACAGTGGGACACGCCCACGATCTGCAACGGGCTCGAAGTCGTGGTCCCGGAACGCCGAGCGATCGGCTTCACGACGGAGCCGATGGTGTGCATCGACCCGAAGGCCAAGCCGATCGTTGGCGTGGCGCGAGTGGGCATGATCCGCTCCACCGAGCCGCCGCGCGGCAAGGTGACCGACCGGGCCGACTGGTATGATTACGTGGCCAAGACGACCGATATCCCGACGATCGCGGTGTTGCAGGATATCGACGGCCGGATGGGTTATGGCGCCTATTGGGGCGAGGTTCAGTCGACCATCCACAAGTCGCTCGGCTGCGCGGGGTGTGTGACCAATGGGTCATTCCGTGACCTGGACGCCTGGGCGCCTGGGTTCCAGATGATCGGTGGCCGGGTGGGGCCGAGCCATGCCTGGGTTCATATGGTGGACTATGGGAAGCCGGTGAATATCTTTGGCATGCAGGTTGGGCATGATGATGTGATTCATGCCGATTTCCATGGGGCTGTTGTGATCCCGGCTGATGCGGTTCGGAAACTTCCTGCGGCGATTGATCTGGTGTCTCGGCGGGAGAAGGTGATTTTGGATGTTTGTCGGGCTCCGGATTTTTCTCCCGCGAAGTTGCGAGCGGCGTTGAAGTCGGCGGCGGAGATTCATTGAGGTTGGGGGTTAGGATACTGGTTCCGGGGGACTATACTCGGGGTCCGTGATCATGACCCACAGTCGGTGCCTCCCCGTCGTGGCCCGCGCAGGCGGGCCATCCACGACTTGCCGTGCTGGTCGAGAGAAAGTCGTGGGTGGTGGCCCTGCGGCCACCATGACGGGGTGGCGACCACGAGGGTCACGGTCGACGTCATTTGGTATTACGCCTTCCCCCGGCTTCGGTCCGCTTCACGGCCCAAGCCCTCAAGGGGAGGGGAAACGTCGTGGTTACAACTTCGACTCCGTTACTATCCTGGCGGCCTCGGCGCCTTGGATTTTGGCTATGTCGTCCTGGTATTTCAACAGCACGCCCAGGGTTTCATCCACATCGCCGGCTGACAGTTCCTTCTTGTCCAGATAGGTCAGCGCCTGCGCCCAGTCGATCGTTTCGGCGACGCCGGGGAGTTTGAACAGTTCCTCCCCGCGCAGCTTCTGCACGAAGGCGACGACCTGTGCGGCGAGTTGCTCGGGCACGCCGGGGGCCTTGGCGGACAGGATTGCGCGTTCCCGCGCCGCGTCGGGGTAGTCGACCCAGTGATAGAGGCAACGGCGGCGGATGGCGTCGTGGACCTCTCGGGTGCGGTTCGAGGTCAGGATGACCACCGGCTTGGTGGTGGCCCGCATCGTGCCGAACTCGGGCACCGTGATCTGGAAATCCGCCAGCAGTTCGAGCAGGAACGCCTCGAACGGTTCGTCGGCGCGGTCCAGTTCGTCGATCAGCAGCACGGCGGGCGGCAGATCCGGATCGATCGCCGACAGCAACGGCCGCGCCTGCAAGTAACGGCGGGTGTAGATGTCGGAGGCCAGGGCATCGCGGTCGGTCTGGCCCGCGGCCTCGGCCATGCGGATCGCCATCAACTGGCGAGCGTGGTCCCACTCATAGGCCGCGGCCGAAAGGTCCATGCCGTCATGGCATTGCAGCCGGACCAGCCGGCGGTTCAGGCCGGCGGCGAGGACCTTGGCGATCTCGGTCTTGCCGGTGCCGGGTTCGCCTTCCAGCAGCAGCGGCCGGTGCATGACCAGCGCCAGATGCACCGTCGTGGCCAGTTCCCGATCGGCGATATAGCCCTGATCGGCCAGCAGCCTGGCCGTATCGCCGACCGACGCGGGAAGGCCCGTCACTTCAGCACGCTGGCGAGCGACAGCAGCAGGATCAGCCCATAGGCGCCGGCGCCGAGCCAGAAGACCAGCGGCATGCCGAACGCCTCTCGCGGGATCAGGGCGCCGAGCGGCACCTTGGAACGGGGGGGCGACGGGGGAAGGGTGAGGTTCTCCGGCATCACGACCATCCGCCTCGGTTCGGCGGCGGGGGCGTGCGCGGAGGCAACCGGCGCTGGGGCCGGAGCCGGGGCGGCGGGCGGCGGGGGAACCAGCGCCTGGACCTGACGGGAGAACTCATCAAAGAAAGCGTCGGCCATCTTCTTCGCCGTGGCGTCGATCAGCCGGGCGCCGAGCTGGGCGATCTTGCCGCCGACCTGGGCGTTGACGCTGAAGGACAGCAGCGTGTCGGCGCCGTCGTCGACCAGGCCGACCTTGGCGCCACCCTTGGCGAAGCCGGCGACACCGCCTTGGCCTTCTCCACTGATGGTGTAGCCGTTGGGCGGGTCGATCTCGGACAGGGTGACGGCGCCGCCGAACTTGGCCGAGATCGGGCCGATCTTGATCGAGGCCGTCGCCTTCAGTTCCGTGTCCGACAGCTTGTCCAGGCTGGTGCAGCCCGGGATGCTGGCTTTCAGCACCTCGGGGTTGTTCAAGGCGTCCCACACGGTCTGCCGCGGCGCCGGTATGCGCCGCTCCCCCGTCATGTCCATGCAATCATGCCCCTGTTCAGCGACCCCAAGGTTACTGACAGGGCAAGGGCGGCGCAACCAACCGGTGCGCAGGCGGCGGGGCCACCGTGGGGTGGTCCCGTTGCCTGGGGCGTTTCAGCGTGCGGGGATCAGGGAGGGTCGGTGGTGCCGTGGGCCCAGGACGGTGCGGCCGCGGGGCTTGCGGTGGGGGCAAGCAGCACGGCCAGGCGGCCGACCCAGAAGGTGACCATCCGCGCGAGGCTGCCATTATGGCCGATGATCGCGTCCCGGATGGCGGGCCAGAGGGGGTGGGTGGTGTCGATGCCGAGGTCTCGGCAGATGTCCACGATCACCGCGCCGGCGGAGCGGTGGCGGATTTGTTCGGCTATGGCCTCGGCCGAGGGCATGTTCGCCAGCAGGTCGGAGTCCGGTTGCGGCTGTGGCCTAGGCGCGCGGGGGCGCACGGATGGGGATGGGGGGCGCGGCGGCCTGGGACGGGCCGGCGGGGCGCGGAGCAGCCGCGATTCCAGCGCGGTGGCGAGCAGCAGGCCGCGGGTGATGCGCGCGATGATCAGCACGAGGTCGAAGGAGCCGAACCGCCGAGCGAGGGGGGTGGAGGGGGTTGGGGTGTTCTGCCGCTGGAGGGCGGCGATGAGGTCCCGGCCGTGGTCGATGATGCGGCGCACGAGGGTTATCAGCGGTCCGCAGCGGTTCCTGCCCTGGTTTTGGGGACCCGGGGTAGGCGCTAGTTCGGCGGCTTGGCGCTCGGCGGACATGAACGTATAGAGAACATGATTTTTGGTGGGTGTCAAGGATATTGTCTGTGGGGGAGGCGTCGGTGGTGTCCGGCGTGGGTCGCGGAGGTGTTCCGTGTATTGGGGCCCGGTCATCCCCCTCCTCCCCCAACCGTCATGGCCGGGCTTGACCCGGCCACCCGCTCGATGGCGGAAAATACAACGGTTGGAAGAAGTTGTACAACCCCGGGGG
>CANJSR010000095.1 GCA_947476855.1 Acetobacteraceae bacterium | reverse complement strand
TGATCTGCACGGCCGATGCGCCGGTGCCGATGATGCCGACGACCTTGTCCTTGAGGTTGGAAAGATCCGACCCCGTATAGGCATAGTCGAAGCGCGAGGTATGGAACGAGTGGCCCTTGAACGATTCCATGCCGTCGATCTTCGACAGCTTGGGTTTGGACAGGGTGCCGTTGGCGCAGATCACGAAACGGGCGGACAGGACGTCGCCGCGATCGGTGCTGACGCGCCACAGCTTCGCCGCCTCGTCCCACACGGTGGAGGTCACCGTGGTCTGGAACACCGCCAATTCATACAGGTTGTATTTGCGCGCGATCGCCTGGCAATGCGCGAAGATCTCCGGGCCCTTGGCGAAGAAGCTGCCGGGGACATAGTTGAGCTCATCCAGCAGCGGCAGATAGTCATAGGCCGACACGTCGCAGGCGGCGCCGGGGTAGCGGTTCCAGTACCAGGTTCCGCCGACATCGCCGCCGCGTTCCACGATGCGGATGCTCTCGACACCCTTTTCGCGCAGGCGCGCCGCGGTCAGCAGGGCGGAGAAGCCGCCGCCGATGAACAGGCACTCGACCGTGTCGTTGATCGGATCGCGCTGGATGATTTCCTCAACCCAGGGATCAACCTCATACTTCGCGAGGTCGCCGGTCAGTTCCGACGTGTACTGCGCCCGCCCGTCGGGACGGTAGCTGAGGCGCAGGTCGCGCGCTTCGGCGAACTTCTGCTTGATATCCTCATAGAATTCCTGCGGCTTGTCGGTCGGCCGCAGCGGATCGAACGCAACGCGGACCGCGGCTGCGTTCGGATTTTGCACCCTGACGGGCTTTACCTTCGTTTCGGACATAATGTTACGCTTTGCCTTCTGTAATCGTACCGTTGCCGTGGTCGCTGCGCCGCAGGTTATCGGGTTCTTGCGCGAACCTCAACTCGGCCGGGTTTCAGTGGAACACGCGGCCGGCGTCGATGACGGTGGTCTGGCCTGTCATCGTATCGGTGCGGCACATGGTCACCACCATGTCCGCGCAATCATCCTTGTCGGCGGCCTTCTTCAGCACCGCGCCGGCGGCCGACCGCTCGATGTGCTCGGGCAGCAGGTTGGCGGTGGCGCGGGTGCCTTCCAGCAGGCCGGGGGCGACGCAGTTCACCAGCGTCTCGGGTGCGAGGCCCACGGCCATGCAGCGGGTCAGGTGGATCAGCCCCGCCTTCGATACCGCATAGGCGATCGACGACCCGGTCGGATGCAGGCCCGCGACCGAGGAGATGTTGACGATCCGCCCCTGTCCCTGCGCCTTCATGATGGGCGCGACCGCCTTGATCATCTGCATGGGGCCGGTCAGGTTGACCGCCATGATCTTCTCCCACACTTCCAGCGTCAGGTTGTCGAGGTCGTCGAAGCGGATCGCCTTGTTGTAGGCGGCGTCGTTGATCAGGATGTCGAGCCGGCCGAAGCGGCGGGTTACGTCGCCGATCAGCGTCTCGATGTCGGCGCCGTCGGTGATGTCGCAGGCAAAGGCGGCGGCGTTGACCTGGTAGCGGGACGCGAGGTCGCGCGCCACGCTTTCGGCCTGGTCGCGGCTTTGGGCGTACATGACGGCGATGTGGACGCCTTCACGCGCCAAAGCGTGGCAGATGCGCTGGCCGAGGCCGCCATTGCCGCCGGTCACCAGCGCGACCGTGCCCTTGAGTTCCATTGGTCTCTCCCCCGCATGCCGGCCGGCCTGTGCCGCTGGCGGCCGCGAGATTGGCACCCTGGGGGACGGGGAGGCAAGGGTGTCCGGATGAGGGTGGTAACGGGGAAACGGGGCTATTATACTGGGGGGAAGGCATCGGCGTGGGGTTTTCAGGCCGAGCGGGGCGCCCTTAGCTCAGTTGGATAGAGCAACAGCCTTCTAAGCTGTGGGTCGGTGGTTCGAATCCACCAGGGCGCGCCATCCTCAGGCTCCCCCGGGCCAAAGCCCGGGGTCCAAGGCACCGTGTCCCTACGCAACCGGATCCAGCACAACCACCGGAATCTCCCGAGGCGTCTTCTTTTCGTAATCCGCGTAAGGCGGCCAGAACTTCAAAGCCTCCTGCCACAGCGCCGTCCGTTCCGCGCCGCTCGTGGTCCGGGCTCGCGCCGTGATCGTCTTCGTCCCGACCTGGACCTCGCAGACCGGATTGGCCAGCAGGTTCTTGTACCAGCCCGGATGATCCGGTGCCCCGCCCTTCGACGCGACGATGATGTAGCCGTTCCCGGTCGTCCCATAGAACAGCGGGAAGATGAACTTCTCCCCCGACTTCCGCCCCGTCGTTGTCAGCAGCAGGGAAGGCACCACCATCTCGGAGTAACCGGGCGGGGTGACCTTGTACATATGCCCGTCCGTCCCGCCGCTGCTCAGATAGCGGTTCGTGTGGTCCACCATCCAACCCGGCAGGTTGGGAGCAAGTTTCGCGTCGGCCATCGGTATTCTCCTTCTCCAAGGCGCGCACCATACCACACCCGAAGCGCAGGCTCCCAGAAACCCGATCTGCCGCGTTGTCAGGCAATGCCCGCGCGGCGTAGCGTGCGCCGCCCGCCAGGAGTCCCCCCATGCGCCGTTCGATTGCCTCTTTTCTGACCGCCGCCGCCGTCATCGCCCCGCTGGCCGCCCAGGCCGCCACGCTGGACCAGGTGAAGGCGAGGGGCCAGTTGATATGCGGGGTCAACACCGGCGTCGCGGGGTTCTCGGCGCCCGATAACCAGGGCGTCTATTCCGGGCTGGACATCGACTATTGCCGCGGCCTCGCCGCCGCGGTGCTTGGCGATCCCGCCAAGGTGAAGTTCGTCGCCACCACCTACTCGACACGCTTTGTCCTGTTGCAGTCTGGAGAAATCGACGTCCTCGCCCGCAACGTCACCATCACCATGTCCCGCGAATCCTCCCTCGGCTTGCTCGGCGTCGGCGTGAATTTCTACGACGGGCAGGGGTTCATGGTGGGCAAGAAGGCGAACCTGACCAGCGCCAAGCAGCTCGACGGGGCCACCGTGTGCGTGCTGCCGGGTTCCACGACCGAGCTGAACCTGGGTGACTTCGCCCGCCGCAACAACCTGAAAGTCCAGCCGGTCATCCTCGATTCCATGGACACGATGGTCCACGCCTACCAAAGCGGCCGGTGCGACGCGATGACGACCGATGCCAGCCAGCTTGCCGCCGTGCGCGTCTCCGCCATGAGCGACCCGTCCGCCCATGTCATCCTGCCCGAGCGCGTGTCGAAGGAGCCTCTGGGCCCGATGGTCCGCCGTGGTGACGAACAATGGGCGACGGTGGCGAAATACGTGCTGGTCGCGCAGATCGCGGCCGAGGAACTGGGCGTCACCCGTGCCAACATCGATGAGAAGAGGACCAGCACCGACCCCGATATCCGCCGCCTGCTGGGCGTCGAGCCGGGCCTGGGGAAGGCCCTGGGCCTGGATGAGGCCTGGGCCGAACGGGCGCTGCGGGCCGTTGGAAACTATGGCGAATCCTTCGACCGCAACCTGGGCAAGGGCAGCCCGATCGGGCTGGAGCGTGGGTTGAACGACCAGTGGACCAAGGGCGGGCTGATGTACGCGCTGCCCCTGCGGTAGCCTCCACGGATTGACCGTTCGGCTGGCGCGCTTCACCCTCGGGGGCTCATAAACAACCCGAGGGTCCAGTCCATGTCCGCCTCCGCGCAGGTCACCAGTCTCCGAAGCCGCAAGACCGATTGCTCGCCCGAGGAATGGGAGGCTCGTCTGGAACTTGCGGCCGCCTATCGCCTCGCCGCGCGGTTCGGCTGGCACGACATGCTGGGCAATCATTTCTCGCTCCGCGTGCCAGGCACGACGGATCAGTACCTGCTCAATCCGCTGGGGTTGTTCTTTGAGGAGATTACCGCCTCCTCCCTCGTGAAGATGGACACCGCGGGCAATGTCCTGAGCGACGCGCCCTACGGCATCAACAAGGCCGGAGAGGTCATCCATGGCGGCATCCTGGCGGTGCGGCCGGATGTCAATTCGGTCATGCATCTGCACTCCTCGGCCGGGGCCGGCGTGTCCGCGCAGAAGGAGGGGTTGCTGCCGATCTCCCAGAACGCGCTGATCCTGATGGATCGCATCCGCTACCATGACTACGAAGGCCCCGCGAGCGACGCCGATGACGAACGCCGCCGCCTGGCGCGCGATCTGTCGGATGGGAGCATCCTGTTCCTCCGCAACCACGGCACGCTGACCGCGGGCCGCACAATGGGAGAGGCCTTCGTGCTGCTGGGCCGCCTGGAACGCGCCTGTGAAATCCAGTTGGCGGCGCAGGCGGGATCGGGGCTGCATGTCCCGAGCGAGGACGCCATCACCCGCACCCGCGCGATCGGCGCGAAGATGTACGGCGACAACACCCGCTCTCCGGCCGCGTCGCTGGAATGGGCCGCGTTCCGGCGGAAGCTGGACCGCGAAGACCCGGGTTACGCGAACTGAGGGGCAGTCTGGGGGGCCGGGCCGGCGCTTCGGCCCGACCCGTCGTCCCACCTCGTTCCGTCGTGTAGGGGCCGGCTCGCCATCTCCGTCGGGCGAGGATGGCACTTGGCCATCTCGGTCGTGCGGGGTAGGCGGCTACCTCTCTCCGTCGTGGCGGTGCGAAGGCCCGCCATCCACGACTAACAGTGCCGATCGCAGGAAAGCCGTGGAGGGCGGCCCTGCGGCCGCCACGACGGGGATGGGCCGATGCCTGGCGGCTGACGACGGAGGATGTCCTCGCCGCCCAAGCCCTGCGCTCAGCCCCGTCCACCCGCCACGACGGGGAAATGGGCCGGTGCCTGCCGGCTGACGACGGCGGATGTCCTTGCCGCCCAAGTCCTGTGCTCAGCCTCGTCCACCCGCCACGACGGGGATGGGCCTATGCCCGGCGGCTGACGACGGCGGATGATCCTCGCCGCCCGAACCCCGCACTCCCCGCTTGCCCCCAACCCTACCCCTTCGCCCCAGGCTCCCGGAAGTGCCGCGTCGCCTCCTCCTCGGTCCGCAGCCACAGGTCGGCGGCGATCGGGTTACGGCTTTCCTCCAGGATATGCCCCACGATCCCGACCGCACGTGCCATCACGCCCAGGCCCCGGCAAATCTTCCAGTCGAACCCCATCTCACACGCCAGAGCCCCCAGGATACCCGTCGCGTTGCAGGGCAGATCGCGCTTGCGGGCCTCTCCGGCCTGCGCCGCGACCTTCTGGATCAGGGTCACATAGGGCCCCTCGAACCCGGTTTCCCGCGCGATCTGGATCAACCGCGGCGTCCGGGGGTCGATCGGCTTATGGAACGGATGCCCGATGCCCGGTATGATCGCCTTCCGCGCCGCGAAATCAGCGACGATCGCCCCCGCGATCGCATCCAGGTCGGCGGCCGGATCGGGCGTCGGCAGCGCCTCCGACAGCATCTTCGCGCTCCCCTCCACGCTTCCCACGAACACGGTCCCCAGGCCGCTCAGCCCGGCGGCGACGGCGGCCTGCATCGCCTCCGGCGCACCCAGATAGGTCAGCCGAGCCACCATCGTGCTCGGCGTCAGGCCATGTTCCACCAACGTCACCAGCATGGCGTTGAACATCCGGGATTCGTCCGGGTTCGGCGTGCGCCTGGTGAGTTCCAGGAACGCCATGTCGCCAAAGCTCAGATGCCCGAGGATTTCATCCGGCAGGCTGCGCCCGAACACGGTGATCGAGTCCGGTGAGCTCCAGGCGATATCAGTACGATATGGTTTCATGTTCAACTTCTCCGCTGCGGGATACAATCAAGCCCAGTTCGGCCGGCGCTTTTCGATGAACGCGCGCAGCCCCTCCCGCCCATCGGGCGTGCTGTAGATGTTGCAAAGCGTCTCGATCTGGTTTTCAACGTTTCGGCGATAGTCCATATCGTTAGCCCGAACGAATGAGTGACGGCCGAGCGCCATGATGGTGGGGGATTTGGCGGCGAAGGCGCGTGCCATGGCGAAGGCACGGTCCATCAGTTCGGCGCGCGGCACGGCATGGTTGATGATGCCCATCGACGCCGCCTCGGCGGCGGGGATGGGCTTGCCGATGAACAGCAATTCAAACGCCTTGTGGCGGCTGATCTGGCGCGGCAGATGCACATAGTGGATCGCCGGGATGACGCCGACATCGATCTCGGGATAGCCCAGGTCGATGTCGTCCGCGGCCAGGATCACGTCGCTGGTGATCGACAGCGTCATGCCGGCCCCGCGCGCCGGGCCATTCACCACGGCGATCGTCGGCTTCTTCATGACATACTGGATGTCCATCGTGCCGATATAGAACTTGGTAACGAAGGCGCGCAGGTCCTGCGCGTCGCCCTCGACCACCATCCGCAGGTCCATCCCGCCGGAGAACATGCCTGGCAGCGCGCTGGTCAGGATGACGGCCCGCACCGCGGGGTCGGCGTTCGCCTTCAGCAGTGCCGCGTGGATCGCGTCGATCATCGCATGGTCGATAGCGTTGACCGGCGGCCGCTTCATCGCGATGACCGCCACGTGGTCGGTTACGTCATATTCGATACGATCTTCCGCGGACATCGCTGCTCTCCCTGTCGAGCGCGCCACGACTCCGGCGCGCCTCGACCGAGATCATTGCCCACGCCCGCTCGACCCCGCAAATGGGTCAGTGCAGCGCGGAAACCCCCGCGACGGGAATGCCCGACGCGCCAGGCCGCCTGGTGTTCAGGAAGGCCCGTGCTTCCTCCAGCAGGCCCGCGTTCAAATACGCCTTCAGCAGCGTAAAATCGATCAGGTCATGCTGCGCTCGGCTGCCACCGATGCGTTCGTTCTGCCCGGACAAGGGCGCGAGGGCGGCGATCGCCCCGGCATAGTCCCCACGCTCGAACGCCACGAAGCCACGTGAGAGTTCGGGGATGTAGGTGCCGGAGGGATAACGACCCTCCCGCGCCATCTCCGCCATCTGCGCCGTGCGGGCTTCCAGCGCTGCGTCATCGCGCATGACGGCCTGGGAGAGGATCACATGTAGGTCGGCGAGGCCCGGGCCAGGGCGGGGCAGGTTGATCGCCGCGAAGTCATGCATCGCCCGCCAGGCGGCTTCGTCACGCGGATGCCCCGCGAGTTCCGAGCGCCACAGGAACGCCGTGCCGTCCGTCATCTTCTGCGGCGGCCCGCCGCTGTGCTGTTCCAGCGTGATCGTCTCCCGGAACAGGCGCATCGCGTCTTCCCAATGGCCGGCGCCGAGTTCGAACAGCGCGAGATGCCAGCTCAGGTGGCCGTGGAACGACCCCTCGCGTGGGTAGGTATTCAGCCAGGAGGCCAGGAATTCGCGTCCCGTCTCCGCGTCGCCGCTCTCGTAGCTGACATGGGCGAAGCCGTGCGCGGCATGTGCGTTCCGGCGGTTCAGTTCGACCGAGCGGGTGATCGCCTTGCGCGCATCGGCAAGCCGGCCGTCCTCGGACAGCGCCGTCGCGTGATAGGACAGAAACCAGTAGTCGTCGCCGTAATGCGGGGCCAGGCTGTCCATCAGCTCCGCGGCCATGCGCTTCTGCCCGATCCTGCCGGAGCCGCCGATCAACCCGTTCGGATTCGCCGCGGTGGCCAGCATCAGCGCGTCGCGCGGCCATTGCGCCACGTGCTCCTGCAAGGTGGCGATTGCGGGGTCGGTCTGGCCGGAAAACGCGAGGTCGAAGAACCGAATATGCCCGGCTTCCCGCGCCGACACGCCCGGGGCCATTTCCTTGGCGGCGGCCATCGCGGCCCGCCCGGCGGCGGCTTTGCCTTCCCGCATCAGGACCTGCGCCTTGCCGGCGTTTGCGATGGCGAGACCGGGATCGGCGGCCAAAGCGCGATCAAACGCCTCCACGGCGCCCGGATACAGCGTCAGCGCGAGGTCATAGCCCTCCACATACGCATCCCGCGCGGCGGCGGAACGGGTGGACAGGGGGAGATCATACCGGTCTTTGAGCATGGCGGTTCCTCACGGCAGGCTTTGGAGCAAAACCTACTCTCCTTTGCTGGCCCTATGGAAGAACCCTTCCGGATCGATGGATGGCGGCCCGCGGTTCAGCCCAGTCCGAGCGGTCGGGTGATCGCCAGAACGACATTCTGGACCGCGTCATGACCGACCCCGCCCTCGACTGGCAGTGCGGCGACGTCAACGGTGGCCCGAGGCTCCGGCAGGCTCCCCTTCAGGTCCAGTGCGACCGTCAGCGGATCGACGAGCAGGGCGGGCAGAGACTCCGACCCCGCATTGGCGGGTTCGGCCAGGGGCAGGCTCGATGCCGCCACCGTCTCGCTCCCGGTCGGGGCAATGAATGTCATGGCCGCGGGTGACAGAACCGACCGGGCGCCGATCGCGCCGGACAGCACGGTACCGTCGTCGTCCAGGATCGTCCCGCTTGCGGTGGCGGTGCCCAGCGACGCCCCGGCGGCGGGGTTCTTCAGCGTCACCACGAAGCTCTCATTCGCCTCAACCGTCCGATCACCGGCCGCCTGGAAGGTGATCCGCCGCTCGGTCTCGCCCTTCCGGAAGGCCACGCTGCCGCTGGGCAGGCGATAGCCGGAAAAATCCCGCGCCGAGGCGGCGTCCGCGCCGATGCCCGAAACCGCCCATTCCACCCGGGAAGACGTCAGCGCGCCGCCGGTCCGGCTGACGATGAAGCTGAAGGTTGTGGCACCCCAGTTCCCCTCGGCCCGTTCGGCGTCGGCGGCGGCGATCGAGATGACGGACTCGTCGTTCAGGATGGTTCCGTTGGCCTGGGCCGACTCGATCATCGAGCCCCAACTCGCGTCCGAGAGGGTGACGGCAAAGGTTTCATTCGCCTCGAAGGTCGTGTCGCCGGCGATGGCCACGTCCACGGTGCGGCTGGTTTCACCGGCGCGAAACCGCACCACCCCGGTCGGCATGGCCTTGGCCACGAAATCCTGGGCGTCGGCGCCGTTGGTTCCGGTGCCGGCCACGGTCCAGGTGGCAGAGGCTTCCTGCGTCGTGTTGCCGGTGCGCGTGACCAGGAAACGGAGCGTGGTCGACCGCGCATTCCCCTCCAGCACCCCGGCTGGGGTCACAGCGGCGATGTTGAGCTTCGAGACCGGGGTTCCGGCGCTGATCGACAGGTCGTAGCCGCCGGCGCTGCCGGCATAGCCCTCGGCGCTGATGAAATACGTCCCGCTCGACAGTGCCTGGACGGAAAGCCGAGCGTTCAGGCCGTTGGTGTCGTTGTTGTGACCGAGTTCGGTGCCGGTGGTGTCCAGCACGCGCAGATAGGAATCGAGCGTCGATCCGGCGCTGGCGCCGAGGTTGATCTGGTAGGTGTTGCCGGCGGCGAGGTCGACCCGGTACCAGTCCTGGTCACCGGCAAAGTCGATGACCGACCCGTGCGTCCCGCCGGGGGCCAGGGTCTCGGTCGTCGTGGTGTTGCCGGCAATCTTGTCGGCTGGCGGAAGCGGGTCCGGCGTGATCGGGTCGGTGGCCATCAACTGCCCGATATCCAGCCGCCCGCCGGTCGCCACCTGGCCAACCAGGGACGGCGTGGGGGCGACGCTGGCCAGCAGGGCGGCCCTGATCTCGGCCGCGGTGGCGGTCTGGTGAGCGGAGGCATAGAGCGCCACCGCCCCGGTCACGTGCGGCGCGGCCATCGAGGTCCCGCTGAGCGTCCCATAGCCGCCGCCACGCACCGTCGAGTAGATCGACGACCCGGGCGCCGCCAGGTCGACGGTCGTCTGGCCGTAGTTGGAGAAATTTGAAAGCTCTCCGGTGCTGGTGAGGGAGGCGACGGAGATCACCGCCTCATACCCCGCCGCGGCCATGGTTGAGTAGTTTGCCGGGTAGCTCGAGACGATGTCGTTGTTGGCGGACGCATTCCCCGCCGCCGCGACGAACAGCACATCCTGCTGGGCCGCGCGGACGATCGCGTCGGACAGAAGCTGCACATAGCCGCCGCCGGCCCAGGAGTTATTGGTGGCGACGTAGTTCTCTCCCGCCGACGCGTGGGTGGCGAGGTTGGTGAAGTAGTCGACTGCCCGGATCGCGTTCAACAGGGAGCCCGAGCCGTTGGCGCCCAGGAATTTGATCGGCACGATCTGGATAGCCCAGTTGACGCCGGCCACGCCGATGTCGTTGCCGCCCATGGCTCCGATCGTGCCGCTGACATGGGTGCCGTGCCCGTTGTCGTCGAATGGGTCGTTGTCGTTGTTGACGAAATCCCAGCCGATCAGGTCATCGATGAAGCCGTCGCTGTTGTCGTCGACCCCGTTTTCCCAGCGTGAGTCGGTCAGCAGGTCGCGCGCGTCGATGAAGCCGTTGCCGTTCGAGTCGAGCACCAGGTCCGCGTTGGCGGCGTTGTTCAGGTCACGAAGGGAGATCAGGCCGTCCATATCAACGTCGGACAGGCTGACCCGCAATGTGTAGGGAATTTCCCTCTGGTTCAGCCAGACATTGGCGTAGAGGTCGGGGTGCGTATAGTCGATGCCCGTGTCGATGACGCCGACGATTGTCGAGGTGCTGCCGGTGAAGCCGCTGGCCCATGCCTCCCCCGCCTGGCTGCCGTAGGGGTTTGCAACCGTCGTGGTGTCTCCGTACATGCCCCATAGCTTGCCGCCGGTGTAGCCGGCGTCGGTGCTGATCGCCGCGATTGACGATTCCCCCAGGCTGATCGGCGTGACCTCATGCGGCGTGCTGGACAGCCGAACCTCATCGGCATCCCAGATGCCGTCGCCCGGATGGCGCGGGTAGGGGGCGGAGGGGGGGCGGCTGGTCATGAACGGATCAACGTAGTCTCCAGGGGCCGGGTGGCTCCGCGGGGTAGGTAGTTTCCGTTTAGAGGAAGGCGGCGGCGGATCAAAGTATAGTAATGTTGTCCAATCTCACCGTGTGAGGAATTTTGTCGACTGTTATCGTGGACTGAGCGCCGTGTCGGCCTCCCGAGGGTCGGGGATGCCGCCGCTTTTCCTCCTGATAAGCCCGTGTGTTGGTGGTCAGGACAAGGGGTTAGCGGGTGATTCTCAACCAGACTTCCACAGGCATCCGCCAGGGGCTTTGAAAGTCCTACGGGAAGCGCGTTGGTTCCAGGATCGGTGAGTGAAAAGAGAGTGAATTCAAAGGATTACCGCGATGCACAATTTCTCGGCAGAGTGTAGGAAGGCCGCGCCGGACCGCCGATTTGAACGCCCTATCGCCATTTGGTCCACAAGGTTATCCACAGGCCATGGGGACAAGTGATCCGGGCCGCGACGAGGGCCGTATCCCCGGCGTCCGCGTGATTTTCCTGGCGTTCACATTCATACACAAACCGACCCGTCGCCTGATCATGGTCGGGGCCCTCACAACCGCCCTGGCCCCGGGCTGCGCCCACGCGCAGGGCGGCCAGGTCCTGCTCATGCGTCATGCCACGGCACCTGTGACCCGCCCGGATTGGTCCTGGGGAACTGCGCGACCCAGCGCAACCTCTCGCCCGAGGGGCGCACCGAGGCGGTCCGCATGGGGGAGCGGCTGAAAAACCGCGGCATCACCCTCGACCGCCTCCTCTCCAGCCGTTGGTGCCGCTGCCAAGAAACCGCTCGGCTGCTCGACCTGGGGCCGGTGGAGGCGTTTCCACCGCTCGATTCATTTCACGCCGACGCGGCCGAGAGGCCGGCGCGGACCAAAGCGGTGAAGGCGTTGCCGCGGGACTACCCGGACCAGGTGATCGGTATGGCCACCCATCAGGTCAACATCACCGCCCTGACGGGTGTTTTCCCCGGTCCGCCGAGGTCATCATCGTCCGCCTCGGCGCCCGTCCGTCCGATCCACTGACGTTGATCGACCGAATCGGCCCTGGCTGATGCCTAGCAGTGCGGTTCCTGCGTCACCGGACAGACCAGACACCGCAGGTCGTTCGCGGGGGGCGGTGGGCTTTCGATCCGCGCCAGGAGACAGTCCGCCGACAGGGCCGCAAAGGCGCATTCGACCATCAGCAGCGCGAAGGACCGATCGCCGGCGCCGTCGCAAAGTTCAGCCAAGCCGATCATCTCCCGCGGTGAGATCATTCTTGCAACAGGCTCGACCATTGGGTAGCTCCGTCCTCGATTCATGTCTTGTACGGAACGGTCTATGCCCGCGGCGGGCCGGCGTAATTGATTCAGGTCAACGTCAGGGTCGAATTCATGCACCGCGACGACGTTGCGGGATAGTTTTGTGTCCGAGCGCTATTCTGCCAGCTTCATGCCCTTGGTGCCGGCGTAGAAGACGATCAGCACCACGCCCTTGTCTCCTGTCACGCCGCGGTGGACGGAGCCCACCATTTCGGGCAGCACGTCGCCGGCCACCAATTGCCTGGTTGCGCCGCCGTCCCGCTTTTCAACCAGCAACTCCCCCGAAACGACATAGGCGGCGTTCGGCATCGGGTGCGTGTGCCAGGGCAGGGCGGTCTTCGGCGGGATCGTGATCCGCAGCACGGTCAGTTCCGGCGGGCCGTCGGGATAGCGCAGATACGCCGCACCATCCCAGGATTGGCTGGTCTGCATCAACTGCTCCACCACCACGCCCGTGGCCTCCGCGGCCAGCGCCGCCGGCAGGGCCGCCAGCATCAGAATCCCCGCCAGCCCGGATCGTGTCAGCACTCGAAGCATGGATGGTTCCTTGTCGTTCTTGTGATGGCGATGGATTGTTCGTTACCCGACCAGCGCCCGTCCGGCCTTGCGCGCGCGTTCAGCCCCCTCCCGCGCCATTTCGGGGCACAGCCCGACATAGACGGTCGGATCCAGCAGCCTCTCGATCCCGGCCGCGTCCAGATGCGCGGTGACCCGCTTGTCGGCGGCGAGCAGGTCGGAGAAGGACTTGCCTTCCTCGGCCGCGGCCATCGCGCTGTCATACACCACGTCATGCGCGTGCTGCCGCCCGATCGCGAGGCCGAGGTCGA
>CANJSR010000094.1 GCA_947476855.1 Acetobacteraceae bacterium | reverse complement strand
CGGCTCCAGCGCCATGTTGCCCTTGGTGCTGGCCAGGCGGACCAGGAAATACAGCAGGCTCAGCAGCTCGACATAGTCAGGCTTGTGGAACGATCCGCCCTTGATGATCTTCCCGAAGGACCCCAGCGTGTGCTTCACGTCGTGCATGCTGTTGGACATCAGGAAGGTGCCCAGCGCCGCGCCGCCGATCGACCACAGCTCGAACGGCAGGGACCCCGCGAGCGGGCCGAACTTGCCGCCATGCGCCAGGTAGCTGCCGAAGACGTTGAACAGCAGGAAGACAAAGCCACCAATCACCAGCATGGTCGGTTCTCAACGAGCTCCCTGCGGCCTGGAATGCGGGGCACCGGCTTCACGCAGCACCAGGATCGCGATGCGGCGGTTGGCGGCGGCGAAGGGATCGGCGGGCAGCAGCGGGTCGCGTTCGGCATGGCCGGTGACGGTGCGGAAGCGCGCCTCCGGCAGCCCGCCTTCCAGCAGCAGCCGGCGCGTGGCGTTGGCCCGTTCGGTGGACAGTTCCCAGTTTGACCGTTCCTTGCCGGCGAAGGGCGCGGCGTCGGTGTGCCCGGCGATCGAGATCGCCTGCGGCAGCTTCAGCAGGATCGGTGCGACCTTCCGCACCAGGGCGCGCGCGCGTTCATTCGGCGTGGCCGATCCGGTAGCGAACATCGGCTGGCGGATTTCGTCCATGATCTGGATACGCAGCCCGTCCGGCGTCATGTCGATCGCGAGTTGCCGTGACAGGTCGGCGAGCTCGGGGTCCCCCCGCACCGCGTCCCTGATCTGTTCGGCCGCGGCCTCGAACGCCTCCTTTTCCTGGCGTTCCAGTTCCGCCTTCAGTTCGGCCTCGGTCGGCGGGTGGGTGCCGTCGGCGCTCTGTTCCCCCGCGTTTCGGGCGTTGCCGGCCAGGCCCGAGGCATCCGGCATGTCGCCCATGCGCAAGGCGGCCTTGCCGGTGAGCGGCTTGCCGGGGCCGGATTCCGCGCTCCCGGTTTCCTCTCCATCCGAGCCGGTGGGCTGCTTGACGATCTCGGTATCGCCGACATCGGATTCCTTCACCGGCGGGCGCTTGCCCATGACGATCTCAACCGAGCCCTTGTCGGAGACGAGCGCGCCCTCGGCGAAGGCGGTGTGGCCGCCGAAGGGCTCACCGGTGCCGGAGGAGGCGTGGCTCATGAGGTTGTTGGGGCTGAAATAGTCGGCGAGGCCCTTGCGCTGGTCCTCGGTCGTGGCGTTCAGCAGCCACATCAGCAGGAAGAAGGCCATCATGGCGGTCACGAAGTCGGCATAGGCGACCTTCCAGGCGCCGCCATGGTGGCCGCCCTCGACGATCTCATACTTCTTGATGATGACGGACCCTTTGCCGTCGCCCTTGCCCGCCATGAACGCCGATCCGCGTGGTGATGGCGGGAGAATGACCGGATTTGGTTAAGGAAGTCTGAGCGGCGCCTGCGATCGTGTGCAAAGGAATTGGTGTAGAGGTGAATGTCGGTGTTGACCGCCGCCCCGGGTGCCAGTATGCACCGCCCCCACGGCGCTGATCGGGCGTAGCTCAGCGGTAGAGCAATCGGCTGTTAACCGATTGGTCGTAGGTTCGAATCCTACCGCCCGAGCCATCACCGCCGTGAAATCAATCCCTTGGTGGACTGCAACCCGGGCTGAGTGCTTGCAGCATTCTTGCCGCTTGACGGTTGGCTGGTTATATTACCGGGCATACGCGGGGTACGACATGAGCGAGACATCCCAGAAGCGTGCCGTCCGGAATTACCGAAGCCGGTTGGGCGAACGCGGCATGGCACGATTCGAGGTCGTCGGACGGGATGCCGACCGCGCCCTGATCCGCCGATTTGCCCAATGTTTGGCCGACGATGGCCCGGCGGCGGAGCGCCTGCGCGCCGTGGTCAATGCTGACCTGAGCGGTGGCGGTTCCAGCAAGGGCGGTATCCTGGCGGCGTTACGCCGCTCGCCGCTTGTCGGTGCCGACATCCTGCCCGCCCGTCCTATGGAGCCCGGACGCAAGGTTGATCTGTGAGTGGGTATCTCCTCGACACGAACATCATCAGCAACCTCACGCGACCGAGACCATCCGAATCCTTGCAGACGTGGATGGCCGAACAGGCCGACCAGGATCTGTTCATAACCGCGTTGACGATCGCCGAGATCCGGCGCGGGATTCTGGAGATGCCAGTCGGCCGCAAGCGAAATCAGCTTGAAGCCTGGTTCGTCGGACCGGAGGGGCCGGCGCGGCTGTTCGCGGGCCGGATCCTGCCATTCGATGAAGCCGCCGCCCTGTCTTGGGGCCGCCTGATGGCCGAGGGGACTGCCGCGGGGCGGCCGCGCGACGCGCTCGACATGATCATCGCAGCGATCGCCGAGACGAATGGCACTGTCGTGGTGACCGACAACGAACGCGACTTCGTCGGCATCCCGTTCATCAATCCCATGCGCCCCAGCCCTTAGCGCCGCAACCTTCCCGCGCCCTCCGCCGTCAGATGCGCGATCCGGCCCCCGGCGATCGTCGCCACCACCCGTGCGCCCTCGGGATCGAGCAGCACGATATCCGCCCGCTTCCCAGGCGCGATGACCCCCCGATCCGTCAGGCCGGCCGCGGCGGCGGGATTGGCCGAGATCAGCCCCCAGGCCGCCGGCCAGTCCAGCACCCCCCGCCCCGCCAGGATCACCGCCGCCCGCGCCATCGCCGGGTAGAAGTAATCCGAGGCCAGGACGTTGCAGATTCCCGCCTCCGCCATTGTCGCCGCCGAGGCCCAGCCGAGGTGGGAGCCGCCGCGGACCACGTTGGGGCAGCCCATCACGACGTATTCCCCGGCGGCGCGGGCGTTCTCCCCGGCCTCGGGCGCGACGGGGAATTCGCAGATGCGGGCGCCGCGGGCCCGGAAGGCCTCTCGCGTCGTCACCGAATCGTCGTCGTGACTCGCCATCGCGATCCCGGCGGATCGCGCGGCGGCGGCCAGGCGATCGAGGCCGGCGGGAACCTCCTCCACGCGGGCCGCGACCTGGTCGGCCAGCGCCTGGAACGCGTCCAGCTTCATCCCCGCGCGGTCGCTGTATTTCGCCCCCGCCACCGGGTCCCGCAGCTTCCGCACGATCGACGGCGTGTGGTCGTTGAACGCCAGCAGATGCACGTGGCCCGCCGCGATATCGGCCTCCGTCTGGTCCAGCGCGTCGAGGTTGAACGTCTCCCACCGCAGGTGCACCCGCATGTCGCAGGTCCAGGTCCCGGCTTGCAGCGCCTCGATCACCGACCGCCAGGACCCGAGGCTCCGCAGCCCCGGCTCCCACGACAGGGTGATGCCGTGGAATTCGGTCGTGATGCCGTTGGCGAGCAACTGCGCCTCGGTATCGCGGAGCGCCAGGTCGATGGGGAAGGCGACGCCCGGGCGGGGCTGGATCTGGCGTTCGAACGCGTCGCCATGGATGTCGACGATGCCGGGCAGGACCAGCAGGCCGCTGGCGTCGATGGCCGGACCGCCGCTTTCCGCGCCGATGCCGGCGATTCGTCCGTCTTCCAGGGTGATATCGGTGGGGTGTAGCCCATCCTGCCCCAGCAGGACGGTTCCGTTCACGATCCGCAGCATGCGGGGGGCCTCATTCATGGTTCGAAGACGATCTGCACGCGGGGCGTGGGGTAGCAGCCGAGGCCGAACTCCACCACCGCGCCGGACCTATCGACATTGATGTTCTCAGTCACCAGCACCGGCCTGGTGCGCGGCATGCGGAGCAACTCGGCCTCGGCCGGCGTCGGCGCGCGGGCGGTGACACGGGTCATCTGGCGCAGGTAGTCGTCCACCCCCACGCTCCGCAGCGCGTCGGTGATGCGGGGGCTGGCGCGCAGGGCGTCCAGCAGGCCGGGCAGGCGGGCGGCGGGGAAGTAGTGGCGGGCGAGGCTGACCGGCCGGTCGTCGGCGAGGCCGAGGCGTTCGAGCAGGATCACCCGCGCGCCGGTTCGAAGACCAAGGCCGTTGGCGATATGCGAATCGGCCGCGATTTCCCGCAACTGCAACGTCTTCCCCGAGGGTTCCATGTTGTGCTTGCGGATCCACTCGGTGAACCGCGTGCGGGGTTCGACGGTGTATTCCAGCACGTCCTCGGCCACGAAGGTGCCGCGCCCCTGTTCGATCCGCACCAGGCCGCCGCGCGAGAGTTCCTCCAGCGCGCGCCGGACGGTGTGGCGGTTGACCGCGAAGCGCTGGGACAACTCGGCCTCGGTCGGCAGGCGGCTGCCGGGCGCGCGGATGCCGGTCGCGATGTCCTGCTGGAGGCGGTTGGCGATCTGGCGCCACAGCGCGACGCCGTCCTGGCGGTTCATCGGGCCTTCCGTTCCGGCCAATTGGGCGTTCATCAATGTTTCATCCAATGGCGGGGCGCCCCGTGCGAGTTCGGTGTTGACGATAATCCTTTCCGCCGGTACTCGTCTAGATGTCTAAACATCAGGCGGCATGAATGTCCGATCCTCAACCAGACATCGCGGAACAAGAGGTCGCGGCCCGACAGAAATGGATGGCGGTGCTGGCCCGCGCCGACGCGGAGTCCCTGACCCGGCGCCTGCGCGCCTGGGGCGCCGTGCCCCCCTATACGCGGCTGCGTGGCCCGGAAGCCGGGCTGGTGATGGTGCGTGGCCGGACCGGGGGCGGCGGCGCGCCGTTCAACCTGGGGGAGATGACGGTAACCCGCTGCTCGGTCCGGCTGGCCGATGGGCTGGTGGGTCACGCCTATGTCGCCGGCCGGGACGACCGGCAGGCGGAGCTGGCGGCGGTGGTCGATGCGTTGATGCAGGACCCTGACCGCGCGTCCGGCCTGGACGCCGCCGTCATCGCCCCGCTGGCCGAGGCGCAGCGCGAACGCCGGACCACGCTGGCCGAGAAGGCGGCGGCGACCAAGGTGCAATTCTTCTCGATGCGGACGATGCGGACGTGAGGGGGACGGACATGACCGAAGGCCTCTCCGCCGGTTTCGCCGATCCGGTCGGCGACGCGCAATCCTGCTTCCGGACCGTGCTGGACGCGATGGCGCATCCCGGGCGGATCGGCCGGGTGGCGGGCGTGTTGCCGCCACCGCCGTTGCACCCCGCGACCGCCGCGGTGCTGCTGTCGCTGGTCGATCACGAAACGCCGCTCTGGCTCGATCCGGGTGCCGCCACCGCCGCGGACTGGATCGCCTTCCACACCGGCGCGCCCCGGGCCGCCACCGCGGCCGAGGCCGCCTTCGTCGTGGCGCTGGCCCTGCCGGTGCTCGCCAACCTGAACGCGGGGGGGCATGAGACGCCCGAGGCCTCCACCACTGTGATCCTGCAACTGGCCTCGCTGCGAACCGGGCCGCGCTACCGCCTGAGCGGGCCGGGCCTGCGCGAACCGGCGCTGTTCACCGCCGACGGGCTGCCCGCCGATTTCGTGGCGCAGTGGCGCGCGAACCGGCGGCTGTTTCCCCGTGGCGTCGACCTGATCCTGTGCGCGGGTGGGGACCTCGCGGCCCTGCCCCGTACCGTCACCATTGAGGAGGCCTGACCATGGCCTATGTCGCCGTCAAAGGGGGCGAGCGCGCGATCGGCAACGCCCATGCCTGGCTGTCGGAGGAACGGCGCGGCGATCCCGCCACTCCCGACCTGGGTCTGGCGCAGATCGAGAACCAGCTTGGGCGCGCCGTCGACCGGGTGATGGGGGAGGGGTCGCTGTATGACCGTGAACTCGCCGCCCTGGCGATCAAGCAGGCGCAGGGCGACCTGATCGAGGCCGCGTTCCTGCTGCGGGCCTACCGCACCACGCTGCCGCGCTTTGCCCATTCCCGCCCTGTCGAGACCGCGACGATGCTGGCGATGCGCCGCATCTCGGCCGTGTTCAAGGACCTGCCGGGCGGACAGATCCTGGGCCCGACCTACGACTACACGCACCGCCTGCTGGATTTTGAACTGGCCGAGGGCGGAGAGGAAGTCGTCGCCCCCCGCGCCGCCCCCGATGACGCGGCCATGCCCCGCGTGCCCGATATCCTGGGCAATGAGGGCCTGATCGAACCGGACGGCGCCGAACGGTCCGAGGCGCCCGGCGACCTGACCCGCGAACCCCTGAGCTTTCCCGCCGAACGCGATGTCCGCCTGCAAGCCCTGGCACGCGGCGACGAGGGGTTTCTGCTGTCGCTGGGCTATTCCACCCAGCGCGGCTATGGCGGCACCCACCCCTTCGCCGGCGAAATCCGTATGGGGGAAGTAACGGTCGAGATCGAGCCCGCCGAACTCGGCTTCGCCATCGACATCGGTGACCTGGTGCTGACCGAGTGCCAGATGGTCAACCAGTTCAAGGGATCAATGACCAAGCCGCCGCAGTTCACCCGCGGCTACGGGCTGGTGTTTGGTTTCTCCGAACGCAAGGCGATGGCGATGGCCCTGGTCGACCGCGCCATGCGGGCGAAGGAACTGGGCGAGGACGTCACGGCGCCGGCGCAGGACATCGAGTTCGTGCTGTACCACTCGGACAACATCGAGGCGACCGGCTTCGTCGAGCATCTGAAGCTGCCGCACTACGTCGACTTCCAGAGCGAATTGCAGAACATCCGCCGCCTGCGCGAAGCGGTCGAACGCGGACAGGACCTGGCGGAGGCCGCGGAATGAAGGGCTACAACTTCGCCTATCTCGATGAGCAGACGAAACGGATGATCCGGCGCGCGCTGCTGAAGGCGGTGGCGATCCCCGGCCATCAGGTGCCGTTCGGCTCGCGGGAGATGCCGCTGCCCTATGGCTGGGGCACGGGCGGGATCCAGGTGACGGCCTCGATCCTCGGGTCGGACGACGTGCTGAAGGTCATCGACCAGGGCGCGGACGACACGACGAACGCGGTCTCCATCCGTCGCTTCTTCGCGCGCACCGCCGGGGTGCGGACGACGACGGTGACCGGAGAGGCGACGGTGATCCAGACCCGCCACCGCATCCCCGAGAAGCAACTGCGCGAGGACCAGATCATCGTCTATCAGGTCCCGCAGCCCGAGCCCTTGTTCCGCCTGGAACCCAGCCGCGTGGAGACGAAGCGCATGCACGGGTTGGCGGATTACGGATTGATGCATGTGAAACTGTATGAGGATATCGCGCGCTACGGCCAGGTCTCGATCAGCTACGACTATCCGGTGATGGTGAACGGGCGCTATCTCATGTCCCCCAGCCCGATCCCCGCCTTCGACAATCCGAAGATGGACATGATGCCCGCCTTGCAACTGTTCGGCGCCGGCCGGGAAAAGCGCATCTACGCGATCCCGCCCTGGACCGAGGTCCGCTCGCTCGATTTCGACGACCATCCGTTCCGCGCGATCAACGCGCCCGATCCCTGCGCGCTCTGCGGCTCGACCGACTCCTACCTCGATGAGGTTGTGACCGACGACCAGGGCGGGCGGATGTTCGTCTGCTCCGACACAGATCACTGCGCCGAACGGCGCGAGGCCGGCCATGTCGGGGACCAGGGCTGGAAGGAGGCGGCGGAATGACCGACGCAACCCTTCTGTCCGCGCGCGGACTGGCCTTGTCCTTCGGCGCGATCCCCGCGCTGGTGGATGTCGAGGTCGATCTCTGGCCCGGTGAGCTGCTCGCGATCGTGGGCGAGTCCGGCTCCGGCAAAACGACGCTGCTGAACGTGCTGTCCGGCCGGGTGCGGCCCGATGACGGCGTGGTGCTGTATCGCGACCCAGCGGGCGCCACGCACGACGTGCATGCCATGCCGGCCCCGGCGCTGCGCACCTTGCACCGCTCCGATTGGGGTTTCGTCCACCAGGACCCACGGCAGAACCTGCGGATGAATGTCTCGGCCGGCGGCAATGTCGGCGAACGGCTGATGGCGCGCGGTGCCCGCCATTACGGTGACATCCGCGCGCAGGCGCTGGACTGGCTGATGCAGGTTGAGATCGATGCCTCCCGCATCGACGACTTGCCGCGGACCTTCTCGGGCGGGATGCTGCAACGCCTGCAGATCGCGCGGACGCTGGTGACGCATCCACGGCTGGTGTTCATGGATGAACCGACCGGCGGCTTGGACGTTTCGGTGCAGGCACGGTTGCTCGATCTGATCCGGTCACTGGTGGCGCGCCTCGGCATCGCGGTGGTGCTGGTGACGCACGACATCGCGGTGGCCCGCCTGCTGGCGCACCGGATCGCGGTGATGCAGCGGGGCAGGGTGGTGGAGACGGGGCTGACCGATCAGGTGCTGGATGATCCTCGCCATCCCTACACGCAGTTGCTGGTCAGCTCGGTGTTGCAGACATGAGCGCTCCGGCAGTCTCCTGCATACAAAAGTATTCAGTTGTTTCAGATACTTGTGGTGGCACGCGGCGGCGTGCTACGCTTCGGACACCGGGGGAAAGGTGGCCACCTTCCCCCCGGGTCCGATGGGTCAAAGGCGGATCGAAACCTCGATTTCGATCCGCCGCTTGCCCCACCGGATCAGGATCACGACGCGTATGCGCATGATTCTTCTCCGATGGCGGTCGTGTCCCGGTGGCCGGACACCACGCCCGGCCTTCGCCGGGGCACGCCGCGACCGGACCGGGTGGGGTCACCCTGTTTCGGTTTCGTCCTCTGGGACTCATCAGGCGGCGGGATGCTGTCATGGTCCCGCCATTCAGCCAGCAATGTATGAACAAGCCGTTAGCAACAGCGGGGAATCGCGATGACGCGGGTCATGCTGCGCGTGGAGGGCCTCGCCAAGGGCTTCACGCTGCATCTGCGCGGGGGCGTGCGCATCCCCGTGCTGGAGAACGTCGCGCTCGATGCCAGCGCGGGGGAGTGCGTGGTCCTCTCGGGCCCCTCCGGCGCCGGCAAGTCGACGCTGATGCGCGCCATCTACGGCAACTACCGGGCCGATGACGGCCGCATCCTGGTGCGTCATGACGGGGCGATGGTGGACCTTGCCGCCGCCCCGCCGCGCACCGTGATCGATGTGCGCCACCGGACGCTGGGCTATGTCAGCCAGTTCCTGCGCGTCGTGCCGCGCGTCCCGGCCGTGGATGTGGTGGCCGAACAGCTCACCACCCGCGGCCAGACGCCGGAGGCCGCCCGCGCCGCCGCCACCGACCTGCTGCTGCGGCTGAACATTCCCCGCCGGCTGCACGGGCTGCCGCCGGCGACGTTCTCCGGCGGGGAACAGCAACGCATCAACCTGGCCCGCGGCTTCATCGCCGGCCATCCGGTGCTGCTGCTGGACGAACCCACCGCCTCCCTCGATGCCGAGAACCGCGCCGTCGTCGTCGCCATGGTGCATGAGGCGAAGGCGCGGGGTACCGCGATCATCGCCATCTGTCACGACGCCGATGTGCGCGACGCCATCGCCGATCGTCTGTTCCCCCTGATGCCAGTGCAGGATGCCGCATGAACACCGAAACGATTCTGACGAACGCGATCCTGGTCCTGCCGGAGGAGGTCATCGCGGGAACCATCGTCCTGCGCGACGGCGTGATCGTGGCGATTGACGCCGGACGTTCATCCGCTCCGGGCGCGATCGATGTCGGGGGCGACACGATCATCCCCGGCGCGGTCGACGTCCATACCGACAACCTGGAACGCCAGGTCCAGCCGCGCAGCATGGCGCGCTGGCCCTCCCGCTCCGCCATGGTCGCGCATGACGTCCAATGCGCGGCGGCGGGGGTCACGACGATCCTGGATGCGCTCTGCATCGGCGACCTTGGCTTCGACAAGGAGCGGATCAAGACCTTCCAGGACGGCGTCGTCGATCTGGACGCGCTGACCGAGGCCGGCCTTCTGAAGAGCGAACATTTCCTGCATCTGCGCTGTGAAATCCCCGCCCCCGACCTGCTGGCCCTGTTCGAACCGGTGGCGGATCATGACCGGGTCCGCATGATCAGCCTGATGGATCACAGCCCGGGCGTCGGGCAGTACGCCGACCTCGATTTCTACCGCAACCTGCGCCGGCGTGGCGGCATGGACGATGCCTATATCGAACGCCGGATCGGAGAGCTGCAGGCGCAGCGCGGCATCACGCGGGCTCCCAACCGGCGGGCGCTGCTGGATCGTATCGCCGGCAAGTCGATCGCGCTGGCGAGCCATGATGACCGCACGGCGGAGGAAGTCGCCGAGAACGCCGCCGACGGCATCCGCATCAGTGAGTTCCCGGTGACCATGCTCGCAGCCCAGGCAGCCAAGGCCGCGGGGATGGAGGTGATCGCCGGCGCGCCCAACATCGTGCGCGGCGGGTCGCATTCGGGCAACGTCAATGCCGCCGATTTGCTGGCGGCCGGCGCGGTGGATGCGTTTGCCTCCGACTACGTGCCGCCGTCGCTGATCGAGGCGGGGTTCCTCTGCGCGCGGGAAGGGCAGGCGGATTTGCCGGCGGCGATCCGCATGGTGACGGAAACCCCGGCGCTGATGGCGGGGCTGACCGATCGGGGTCGGCTGGCGGTGGGGCTGCGCGGTGACCTGGCGCGGGTGCGCCTGCATGGGGATTTGCCGATCGTGCGGCAGGTCTGGGTGGCCGGGGAGCGGGTGATCTGATGCGGGCCGAGGCTCGGGTCGCCGTCTACTACGCACCACTGCCGGATGATCCGCTCACGGCGGCCGCGGCCTGCTGGCTGGGGCGCGATCCGGTGACCAATGCCCCGGTGCGCCAGCCGGACCTGCCGGGGATCGAGGAGCTTACCGCCGATCCGCGCGGGTATGGGTTCCACGCCACGCTGAAACCGCCGATGCGGCTGGTGGACGGTCGTTCCTGGGATGCACTATTGACCGCGGCCGAGACCCTCGCGGCCCGCATCGCTCCCGTCGACCTGCCGCCGATGGCGGTTTCCGATGTGCACGGGTTTCTGGCGCTGCGGGAGACGATGCCCAGTGGGCCCTTGCAGGCTTTGGCGGATGCCTGTGTGGCGGACCTCGATGCCTTCCGCGCGCCGCCCACCGAGGCGGAACTGGCGCGCCGTCGCCGGTCCAGCCTGACCGCCGAACAGGACGCGATGCTGGTACGCTGGGGCTACCCCTATGTGTTCAGCACCTGGTTCTTCCACATGACCCTGACCCGGCGCCTGTCCGCCGAGGAAAAGGCCGTGTACCAGCCCGCGGCCGAGGCGCATTTCGCGGCGGCCCTGACGGTGCCCCGGCGGGTGGTGGATATCTGCCTGTATACACAGACCGGCACCGGAGCGCCCTTCGTGATCGCGGAGCGGCTGCCTCTGGGTGGGTAGAGCCGGCCCGGGCAGGGCGGAGACGTCACGGGCCATATGATCCAATAACGACTTGGAACGAATTCTCGGCGTCAGGGCAGGCCGGGCGCCTCGGAAAAGCGCGGGGTGTTTACCGTTCGTTAGGCAATCGGCGCGGATACTGCGGCCAGTCCGCGCCATGCTGTTTCACACACCCGTCTTCATCCTGGGATTTCTGCCCGTCTGCCTGCTGGGGTTCTTCCTGCTGGGCCGCTGGGGCGGCGCGGTCTGGGCGCTGCTCTGGCTGCTGGGGAGCAGTTTGGTCTTCTACGGCTGGTGGGATCTGGCGCTGGTGCCGCTGCTGCTGGGGTCCGTGGTGGGGAATTGGGCGCTGGGGTGCTGGATCGCGTCCGTGGAGGACCGGCGGGCGCGCTGGCTGTTCGGGTTTGGCGTGGCGGCGAACATGGCGCTGCTGGGGTGGTTCAAATACGCGGGCTTCGTCTGGGGGATGGTGGCTCCGGGTTCCCCCGCGCTGGAGATCATGCTGCCGCTGGCGATCAGTTTCTTCACATTCCAGCAGATCATGGCGCTGGCCGATTGCATTCCCCCTCCCCCCTTGAGGGGGAGGGTCGGGGTGGGGGGTAGATGCGGCACGGACGGGGGCCGGGAGACCCCTCTGAGCGGCACCGCTTCCGCCGGGCAGGATGGATCTGCCGGCGACCCGGGGGCGTCGACCCCTCCCCCCACCCTTGGTCCGCTTCGCGGCCCAAGCCCTCAAGGGGAGGGGGAGCGCACCGACAGGGGGCCAACCCTTCTTTCCCACGCCGTCTTCGTCTCCTTCTTCCCCCATCTCATCGCAGGCCCCCTCGTACGCCCGCGGGAGATCATTCCGCAACTGACCGCCCCCGACCTCGCCACCCCCCGCGCCGACAACCTCTCAACCGGCCTCACCATCTTCCTGCTCGGCCTGGCCAAGAAACTCGTGCTCGCCGACCCGTTCGGGGCCTTCGCCGACACCGGCTTCGACGCCGCCGCCCGCGGTGAAACCCTGTCCTTCTTCGAGGCCTGGTGCGCCCTCCTGTCCTACGCGCTGCAGATCTACTTCGATTTCTCCGGCTACTCCGACATGGCGATCGGCCTCGCCCGAATGTTCAACATCCGCTTCCCGCTCAACTTTGACAGCCCGTACCAGGCCCGCTCCATCGCCGATTTCTGGCGCCGCTGGCACATCACCCTCGGCCTGTTCCTGCGAGACTTCGTCTACATCCCGCTCGGGGGCAGCCGCCACGGTCCCACCCGCCAGATCGCCGCCCTGCTGGCCACCATGTTGCTCTGCGGCCTGTGGCACGGAGCCGCCTGGCGCTTCGTCGTCTGGGGCGGCGTGCATGGCGCCTTCCTGTGTATCCACGCCCTGTATCGCCGCATCGGCCCCCCTTTGCCCGGCCCGCTCGCCTGGGCGCTGACGCTGCTCGCCGTCGTCCTCGCCTGGGTCCCGTTCCGCGCCGCCGACCTGCCGACCGCCTGGGCCTTCCTGGTCGCGCTGACGGGTGCCAACGGCGTCACCCTGCCGGCCATGATCGTGGGCTTCATCCCCGGCCTGTCCCTGATCGCCGATCCCGTCCCCGTGCTGCCCTTCCTCGGCGACGCCCGCACGCTCAGCTTCCCCGAGGTCACCGCCTGCCTGATCCTCGGCTGGGCCATCGTCCTGATCCCGCCCAACCTGCACCGCTGGGTCGAGCCGCGCCGGCTCTG
>CANJSR010000093.1 GCA_947476855.1 Acetobacteraceae bacterium | reverse complement strand
GAGGGTCAAAGGCCACGCCATCGTCCTGGGTCCGGAACGTCACCCAAACCCCATCCGCCCGCTGTTCGGCGGACAGGTCCACGACACAACGCCCGGTGGCGGCATCGCCCCAGGCATTCTGCGCGATATTCATCAGGATTTCTTCCGCGACGATCGCCACCTGCTGCGTCGGCCCCATGCCGCAACCGGCGTCATGCAGGAAGGTCTCGATCTCCTCGACCCTCCCCATGACCGCCTGCGCGTCGCCTTGCAGCTCGAATGACAGAAGCCGCGTCTCTCCGGCCGGAAGGCTCAAGGATAATGAGCCATCATGATCGAAGCCACCGCGTCCCGCACCTGACCCGTCACAACCCCGACGGCTCGGCCGATTTCTTCCAGCGCGGCAACCTCGGCGATGCGCGCGCCGGCCTTCTCATACTCATCGGAGGCGAGGATCGCCGCCAGCACGCCGGTCGACTTGGCCAAGCCCAGCAGCAGCGTGTCGCGCGGATCCGGCACTTCGTCGTTGAACAGGACGGACATCAGGCGCGCCTTGGCCTCCCGCTCCTCCCGTCCCGACACCGGCGGATAGGCTCGGCGGGAGAACACCCAGAGGAACTTCCGCTCCTCCTCCTTCAGGATACCGGACGACACAAGCCGCCCCAGCACCCGTTCCACCAGATCGCCATGGCGGGTGGAAAGCTGGTCGATCCACCAGGCGCTGGGCTGGGTCCGCGGTTCGGCGGCGACTTCCAGCAGGATATCGTCCAGCAGCGCGTCGCCCAGCAGGGTGCGGTCGACGACGAACAGCGATTCCAGGTCGGTGTCGATACGACCCACCAGCGCCAGTTCCATCAGCACACCGGCGGCGATCGCCACCCCGGCGACCGCCAGACACCCCGGTTTGATCTCCCCGGAGGTGTCATCCAGCATGAGCACGACGATTTCGTCGGCAAGCGTAAGATGTTTCATCGGAATCCTGCCCTTGTTAGCCGGCGAGTTTCGTACGCGCCTCGGCCTCATTCGCCGTGATCGGGACGATCCGGCCAAAGCCCGAGACGGAAAAGACTTCCTGCACGCCCGCCTGCAGGCCGAACACCGCCATGCCGCCGCCCGCCGCGTTCGCCTTCTTCGCCGCGAGCAGGATGACGCGCAGACCAGCCGAGGACACGTAGCTGACCGCGCTCATGTCGAAGATCACACGCTTGCTGCCGCCTCCGACAGCGGTGTTCACCGCGCCTTCGACGGACGGGCTGGTCGCGGCGTCGATACGACCCGCGAGCTGGAAGACGACAACTGCGCCGTCTATTTTACTGGTAATTTCCATGTTATTCTCGCAGCCCGTATAGTTGTGTTACTGACAAACAGACATTTGCCGGTGACGCCCGCAGGGACAGTGCCAAGCGGGCCGTATTCCTGTCAAGCGAACGACCTCATGTTACGGGACGTTCCGGCGCGTATTCCACGCCCCCGCCCAGATAGCGCACCACAAGGCATGTAATATCATCGGATTGCGGGGCGGAGTCGGCGAACACCGCCACCGCCTCGGTCACCGCCGTCAGCATATCCCCCACCGGATGGCCCGCCACCCCGGCCAGGACGGCTTCGAGGCGCGCCTCACCGAATTCCTCATTCACCGGGTTCATCGCCTCGGACACGCCATCCGTATAGAGAAACAGCGTGTCGCCCGGTTCCAGCGTCAGCGTCGCGCTGTCATAGGGCAGCCCCGCCATGATCCCGAGCGCCATCCCATCCGTCAGCGGCAGCGCGACGGGCTTGCCGTCGGCGTGGATGACGTAGGGACGGTTGTGTCCACCATTCGCATAGACAACCGTCCCCTCCCGCTCATCGATGATCGCATAGAAGACGGTCACGAACATATCGAGCGGGTTCTGCGCGCAGAGCCGGTCATTCGCCGCCGCCAGGCACTGGCCCGGGTCAGCATGCCGCAGCGCCGCATCCTGCAACGCGGCGCGGGAGACCGCCATGAAGAAGGCCGGTGCGACGCCCTTGCCCGAGACATCGGCGATCACCAGCCCGGTGCGATGCGCGTCCAGGGGGAAATAGTCGTAGAAATCGCCGGCCATCTGCAAGGCGGGCGTCATCATCGCACTGCCGCTCCAGCCGCGATCGGCCGGGAAGGCCTGCGGCAGGATGGTCGCCTGCAGCAGCTTGGCCAGTTCCAGATCGGCCTCCAGCCGCCGCTTCGCCTGGTCGAGCTGTTCGTTCTTGAGCAGCAACTCCGCCGTGCGCGCCTGCACCTGGCGTTCCAGTTCCTCCTCCCGCGACAGCACCTGTTCGGCCATCGTCTCAAACGTGCGGGCGAGGAAGCCGAGTTCGTCCCGCCGCCGCGCCACCGCGTCCAGCGCGCCCTTCTTGAAGCTGTGGTCGTTGACCTCGGCCGCCGCGGTGGCGATCCGCAGCACCGGGGCCGCCATCCGCCGGCCGGTGAACACCGACAGGAACACGCCCAGCAGCAGCGCGCCCGCCGATGCCAGGCCGCCGATCCGTAGGTAATCCGCCAGCAGCGCGTGGAACGGTTCAGCCGACAGCCGAGCCAGCGTGACGCCGGTGGGGATGCCGTAGGGGTCGGGCATGGCGGCGGCGACGCTGATCCCGCCACGGGTCAGAATCGCCTTGGTCGGCGTCCCGCCCAGCGCGACCCGCACCAGGTCCTGTTCGGCTTGCGACAAGTCCGCCGCCTCGGGCGGTTCGTTCGCGGCCAGGCGCGTGGCGACCGGCTTGCCGTCGGCTCCGAAGACCCACAGCCCCTCGATCACGCCGTCGCGCAGCAGCACATCCAAAAGGCGCGGCACGCCCTGGGAGTCGGCCAGGCGGGCGAGGTGGCGTTGCTCACGCCCCACCAGCACGGCGCGGGCGTGATCGACGCCGCGCACGCCGACATAGCGGATGGGCAGCCCACCCAATGGCTGCCGCCCGATGCCCAGCGGTTCGGCGAAGGCAGCGCCGGAGACCAGCCGGTCCAGCGCCCTGGGCGGCAGGCCAGCGAGGGCGGCCATGTTGGCCGAGGGATCGGAATCATCGGCCGAGGACGCCCGCGCGATGCCGACCGCGTCGGAAATCCACAGCTCATCGATCGAGGACCGGGCCGTGATCTCCCCCAGCCGTCGGCTGAGCGTCCGGTCATCGACCCCGGCCTGGTCGGCGAGGTCGGCCAGATGGCTGGTCAGCAACCCCTGGGCGATCATTTCCTGGTCGATGATGGACTCGATATCGGCGACCACCTGCTCACTGACGCTGACGGACTGGGCAAGCAGGCGGGCGATGACCTGGCCCTCGGCCTCGGCCTGCGCCTGGATGGCGCGCCAGGACAGCCAGCTCAGGATTATGGCGATGACAAGGATGCCGATGCCGACGCTGGCGGCAACCAACAGCACCAGCCGGGTGCGGAGACGCATGGGCGGCCCCTAATCCAGCCAGACGAGCGTGGCCTGAAAAAACCTCACCGCGTTGTCGTCCAGCGGATAGGCCATCTCAGCGTCGCGGCCGAACCAGCGCTGGTAGATATCGACATAGCCGCCGCGATAGGCCTCGATCCCGCGGAACAGGTCGCGCAGCACGCCGTTGACGAAGTCCCGCCATTGCGAATCGTTCTGCGGCACGAGGCAGGCGATCGTTTCGTAGCCGAGGGCATCGCCACGGGGGACGATGACGAGGCCCTGGCGGCGGGTGGCGCTGGGGATCAGGCCGCGCAGGACGATGCCGACATTGGCGATGCCGTCGACCTCGGCCGCTTCGAGCGCGGCCAGGGCGGCGGGCATGCTGGTGAACTGCTTGATGCTGACGCCCGGGAGCTTCTCCTGGAGGACGCGGCCGGTGACGGCGCCCTCGACGATGCCGATGCGAAGCTGGGAGAGATCGCGGACGCGGTTGATCGTGTCGCGATAGGCCAGGATGCGGGTGCCGTCGCGGAAGATCGGCAGGGTGAAGTCGACGCGGCCCTCCCGCGCCCAGGTGACGGTTGCGGTTTCACAGACGATGTCGGCGGTCGCGTTCTCGATGACGTCGAGGCGGGTCTGGGTGGTGACCGGCACGTGCTGGATGCGGATGTCCTTGCCGAGTTTGGCGGCGAGGGCCTTTCGCACTTCCTCCATCAGGTCGACCGAGAGACCGTTGAGCTTGCCCTGCGGGTCCCGGAAGGCGAAGGGCGGGGCATCGTCGCGGGTGCCGGCGAGGAGGGTGCCGGTGCGGGCGATGCGGTCCAGGGTTGGTTCCGCGGCGGCGGGGTGGGTGAGGGCGAGGAGGGTCAGAAGGAGGGTGAGGATGATGGTCGTGAAGGAGAAAGGCACCGGCAGTTCGTCCACGCCCCCCCTCCCCTTGAGGGAGGGGGCGGGGGGGAGGGGTATCGCGGCACCGACTGGGGGGGGATCACCCCTCCCCCCAACCTCGGTCCGCTTCGCGGCCCAAGCCCGCAAGGGGAGGGGGGGCTTGGTGGACGGGTCGTTGCCGCGGTTCCGCATCCCGGCGTCCGCCGGGGTCAGATCACGCCCTTCTCTCTCAGCGCCTTCAGTTCCGCGGCGTCCATCCCAAGCTGCTCGCCCAGGATCGCGTCCGTGTGCTGACCCAGCACCGGCGGGGGCAGGCGGTAGTCGGCGGGGGTTTCGGACAGCTTCACCGGATTGGCGATGACCTTCATCATCTGTCCGGTCGCGTGCGCCATCTCCAGCACCATGTTGCGGGCCTGGACATGCGGGTCGGCGAAGACCTCGGACAGCTTGTTGATCGGGCCGCAGCCGATCTTCAGGGCCTCCAGCTTCTCGATCCACCACAAGGTCGGGTGCTGCTGCATCACCGGGGTCAGCGTGTCGGTCACCAACTGGCGGTTGTTCACGCGGGCGGCGTTGGTGATGAAACGCTCATCCTCCAGCAGATGGGTCAGGCTGAACGCCTCACAGAAGCGCTTGAAGGTCGGGTCGTTGCCGACCGAGAGCACCATGTGCCCATCGGCGGTCGGGAACACCTGATAGGGCACGATGTTGGGATGCTGGTTGCCCAAACGCGGCTGGTTTTCACCGGTCGCCAGGTAATTCATCCCCTGGTTCACCAGCCAGGCGACGGAGGTATCGAGCATGCCGATATCGACCTGCTGCCCCTGCCCCGTCGCGGTGCGGTGATGCAGGGCGGCGAGGATGCCGATGCAGCCGTACAGGCCGGCGAACACGTCGGCCACCGGCACGCCCACCTTCTGCGGCAGGCCCTCGGGCTCTCCGGTCAGGCTCATGACGCCGCCCATGCCCTGGATCAGGCTGTCATAGCCAGGCCTCGGCGCATACGGGCCGGTCTGGCCGAAGCCGGTGATCGAGCAATAGATCAGCTTCGGGAACTTCGCGTGGAGCTGTTCGTAGCCCAGGCCGTACTTGGCCAGGGCGCCGACCTTGAAGTTCTCGACCAGGATATCGCATTCCGCGATCAGCTTCAGCGCGATCTCCTGCCCTTCCTTCTGGGCGATATCGAGCGTGACCGACTTCTTGTTGCGGTTCACGCCGACGAAATACGCGCTTTCCTTGGTGTTGGGCATATAGGGCGGCGCGAAGGCGCGGGTGTCGTCACCGGCGCCCGGACGCTCGATCTTGATCACGTCGGCGCCCATGTCGCCCAGCATCTGCACGCAGGTTGGCCCTGCCAGAACGCGGGTCAGATCGAAAACGCGGAGGCCCTTCAAAGGGCCGGTTGGTTCGCTCATGCGCCACTCCAGCTTGCCGGTCCGTTTCGGCGGGTCCATACGGGTAAGGCGTTATAGGTCGTCACGGGGGCGAGGAAAACCCGCCAACGGGGAACATCCACCCGTCGGAAGGACCGCCCGGGGGACCATGAGGAGACCAACCCGCCCGATGCCGCCATCCCCGACCCAGCCCGCCAGTATCGAGACCCGCACGTCCTGGCACATGGCGATGACCACGGTGCTGATCCTGTCGGTCGCCTTCGGGTCGCCCTTGGCGGTGGTTGTCGGGCTCAAACTGATCACGGCCGAGATGCAGACGGATCGCTCGGTTGTCGCGCTGGCCGGGTCTTTGGCCTGGGTGGGGACGGGCGCGGGCGGGATCGCAATGGGCTGGCTGGCCGATCGGATCGGCCTGCGGAAGGTGGTGGCGTTCGGGGCGGTGATGACGGCTTGCGGGCTGCTGCTGTCGACGCTGGGCAGCACCTGGGCGCTGTATGTCGGGCACGGGGTGATGATCGGGTTCCTGGGGAACGGGGCCGTCTATGCCCCCCTGCTGATCTATGTGAGCCGCTGGTTCGACCGGCGGCGGGGGACGGCGATCGCGTTGATCTCATCGGGGCAGTATGTCGCCGGCGTGCTTTGGCCGTCGGTCTTCCAGATCGGGATCGATGGGTATGGCTGGCAGGCGACGATGCAGGTGTTCGCCGTGGTCGTGCTGGTGACGATCCTGCCGACGATCCTGTTCCTGAAGCCGGTGCCGGAGGTCCCTGCCCCCGCCGGTTCGACCGGGGCGGTGGCGGAGCGGCGCAGCGTGCTGGGGATGCCCCCGAATGTCGTGCAGGGACTGATCTGCCTGGCCGCCTTTGCCTGCTGCATTCCGATGGCGATCCCGTCCTCGCACCTGGTCGCGTTCTGCTCGGATATCGGGATCAACGCGACGCATGGGGCGGCGATGCTGTCGGTGCTGCTGGGGTGTGCGTTCATCTCCCGCCAGATCTGGGGCGCGCTGGCGGATCGGCTGGGCGGGCTGCGGACGGTGCTGATCGGGTCCGTCTGCCAGATGGTGACGATCGCGGCATTCATGACGACGCAGAATGAAGCCGCGTTGTTCGCGATCTCGGCGGCCTATGGCTTGGGGTTCAGCGGGATCATCCCGTCCTATTCGGTGACGATCCGGGATTTGTATCCGTCGTCCGAGGCGTCCTGGCGGATTCCCTGCGTGCTGTTCGCGGGGATGTCGGGGATGGCGGCGGGGAGCTGGTGGGCGGGGGCGCTTTATGACGCCTATGGGAGCTACAGCGTGGCGTTCGTTTCGGGGGTGCTTTTCAATGTGGGGAACCTGGTGGTGGTCGGGTTCATGGTGGTGATGATGATGCGCCAGCGGCGGATGGTGTTTCCGGTGGCTGGGCGGGCTTGAGGATTTGGGGGGTGAGGTGTCTATCCTTCCCCCTCTCCCCGCTGGGGAGAGGGTTGGGGTGAGGGGTCTATCCACCACGGCCTGTGCCTGGATTACCCCCCACCCCGGCCCTCCCCCTCAAGGGGGGAGGGGGATTTGTTTGGTATTACAGTGCGTTGCTACCCACGGCCCGGTCGAATTCGGCATCCGTGATCCCCAGGCTGAGCGCGGCGGCGCGGATGTCCGTCCAGGTTTGCGTGTCCACCTCGATCCCCTTGGCGCGCCGCTGTTCGGCGTAGCGGCGCTCGGGTTCGCCTGGGACAAGCACCTCGTCAAAGCCGGGCGCCGGACGAGCAGACTTGATATGCGCCTTGGTCGCCTGGATATCCGCCGCGATCTTCACAGGGTCACCAAGCTGCGACGTGTCGATGATCGTCGCCAGCATGGAGTTCATGACGCCGTGCTTGGCCTGCGCGAAATGTGCCGCGCCCTGCCCGCCGGCGATGGCGGTGGCCATGATCTCACACATAATCGCCAGCCCGCCGCCCTTATGCGTCCCGAAGGACCGCAGCGCGCCCTTCTTGTCGCGGATGAACTCGGTGGGATCGGTGGTCGGATTGCCGCTGCTGTCGATCAGGCAGCCCTCGGCCACCGGCACGCCCTTGTTGTAGGCGACGCGCGCCTTGCCCGCGGCGATGGTCGTCGTCGCCATGTCGAGCATCACGGCCGGCCCGTCTTCCCCCGGGACCGCAGCGCAGAACGGGTTGGTGCCGAGGCGCGGTTCCGCCGCCCCCCAGGTCGCCTGCGCGTCACGGTGGTCGGAGACATTCACGAACGCCGTGAACACGCAGCCGTTCGACGCGGCGAGCTCGCCATAGGTGCCGATGCGCCCGATATGGGCGGCGTTGCGCAGCGCGAGGACGCACGCGCCGACCTGCTTTGCCCGCTCGATCCCCATGCGGACCGCGTTCGCCGCCATGCGCTGGCCGTAGCCGCGGCGGGCGTCGATCACCAGCAGGGCGCCGGTATCGACGACGATCTCGGGCGTCTGGTTCGGGACCAGCAGGTTCTCATGCAGGATGCGGACATAGGTGGGCAGCATGCCGACGCCGTGGCTGTCATGGCCGGCGAGGTTGGCGCGCACCAGATGATCGGCGACCTCGGCCGCCTCGGCTTCCTCGCTGCCCATGCGGCGGGAGATGAGGTGGGTGACGTTGTACAGCGCCTCGGGCGTGAAGACTGGCATGGGGACGATTCCTGTCCGGGTGGTTAGGATTGCTATTCGTTGATCGCGGCGAAGCCATAACGCCCGCCGTATCGTTGCGCAAAGGCCAGGATATGCGCGTCATGGGTTACCAGCGGACAATCCTGGCTGATGGCCACCGCGATCAGCAGCCGGTCCATCGGGTCCTGGCGGGTGAATTCGGCCAGGGCGCTGCCGCCGAGGGCGGTAATCGGGTCCAGCGGCAGGCCGACAACGCCGGGTTGTCTCAGGATCTCGCGAAGCCAGGCATCCGGCGTGACGTCAAGCGCGATCCGGCCCTTCTCAACCAATGTTCCAATTTCCCAGGCGGAAACGGCGCTGACCAGCAGCGTGCCGCCGGCCGACCACAGCCGCTCGATCATGCGCCGTGTTGGTGGACGCAGACGATCATCACCATTGAACAGCCACAGTACAACGTGGGTATCCAGCAGGAGCGTGTCGTTCACCGGTCGATTTCGCGTCCGGTTTCCGCATCGAATGGCTCATCGAAGGTCGGTTGGGTCAGATCAACACCCTCAGCCACGATGACTGAGCCTCGGTGGCGGCCAAACAAAGTGCCCGTCCTCTGCTCACGCTCCAGCAGCTTCCGCATGGCCAACGCCACCGCCTCGGTCTTGTTGCCGCCGGTCATCTTCGCGGCGACTTCCTCGATCAGAGTGATCACATCGGGGCGGTTGATGGTGACGACGCTGGGCATGCCAGCCTCCTATCATTACGCCTTAATGATAGGAGACCAGCAGCCCAATCACAAGCGTCCCCTTACTCCCCGGCCAGCCGCACCGGCGCCGGCGGGACCGAGTTCCGCGCCATGCTCGACACATCATTCGACGTATTGATGCCCAGCACCGCATCGGCCAGCTTCGCCGACTGGTCCTCGCCCAGCACCGCGTCCACCAACCCGTGGAACTTGGAGCGCAATTCGTTCTCGGTCAGGAAGTTGGAGGGTTCGCCCTTCGGCACCACCACCTTCTGCACGAACGTCTGCCCGCGCGCCTCGATCGTCAGCTTGCCGGACATGTTGGTGGGGAATTCGGCCTCGATCTCGGGGTCGAATTCGCAGGTCACCTTGCCGAGCATACCGCGGATGGTGGGATCGTTGAGTTGTTGGTAGCTGTCCCAGCCCATCGCCCCGGTCGCCAGCGCGGCCGAGATCACGAACGGCCCGCTGAACTGCCCGTCGACGGTGTTCTGCGGATTGGCCTTCTTCTCGGCCGGGGCGCCAATCAGCAGCATGCCCGATTTCGGCAGACCCAGCTTGATCGCGCTGATCTCGCCGGGTTGCAGGTCGTTGGCGGCGCGCAGCATCAGGGCCGCGTCGATGCCGGCATGGCCATAGCGGCAGGACGGGTAGGGCTTCACGGCGGTGTTCATCAGTTCCCAGACCACGCCCAGATCCTGCAACGCGCGTTCCGGAGTCGGGTTCGGGGCATAAGCGCGCATGAAGCCGTGCTTGCCCTCCAGCGCCTCGGTCGGGCCCTTGAAGCCCTCGCGCACCAGAGTCGCGGCCATCAGCCCGTTGCAGGCGGCCCAGCCGACCTGAGACCTTTTCGTCCAGGCGCCATTGACCAGGAATTGCAGGCTGCCGGCGCATTGCGACAGGACTGCGCCCATCGCGCCCTCGACCCCAGCGGCGTCCAGGCCGAACACGCGGGCGGCGGCGGCGGCGGCCCCGAAGGCGCCGCAGGTGGCGGTCGGATGGAAGCCACGGTCGTAGTGCTCCCCGGCGGGCAGGGCCAGCGCCACGCGGCAGGTCACCTCATACCCGGCGATGATGCCGGCCAGCACGTCGGCACCCGACGCGCCCACCATTTCGCCAGCGGCGAGCGCGGCCGGGATGACCGGCGCGCCCGGATGCAGCGATCCGGCGGCATGCGTGTCGTCGAAGTCCAGCGAGTGCGCGAGCGCCCCGTTCAGGAACGCCGCGCCGGCCGGGGTATAGCGGGCCGGATCGCCGAACACGCCGATATCGCCATTCGCCATGCCCATCGCGCGGGCGGTGGCCAGGAAGGCATGCGTGCTCTCCGCGTCATGGCGCGCGCGGACGATGTTGCCCACCAGGTCCAGCACCAGGAAGCGGGCGCGGGTCACGACCTCCTTGGGCAGGGAAGCGATCTTCAGATCGGCGGTGAACGCGGAAAGGTCGGCTGTCACGCCCATGGTGCGAAATCCTCGTTGGGTTTTGCCAGCATCCTGGCCGAAAACCCCGCCCCGGGAAAGAGCATCCGGCAACTCCCCCCGCGCCAAAATCCCCGACGCCCTGTATGCTGCCCGCCATGCCCGCCGATCTCTCCGCCATTCCCGATGCCAGGGGCGCCACGCCCGCGATGGCGCAATGGTTCGCCGCCAAGGCCGACCATCCCGACGCCCTGCTGTTCTTCCGCATGGGCGACTTTTACGAGCTGTTCTTCGCCGACGCCGAGGCCGCCGCCGCCGCGCTCGACATCGCGCTGTCCCATCGTGGCGAGCACGCGGGCATGCCCATCGCGATGTGCGGCGTCCCGCATCACGCGTCCGAAACCTACCTCCTCCGCCTGATCCGCCGCGGCTTCCGCGTTGCGATCGTCGAGCAGATGGAGGACCCGAAATCCCGCCCCGCCGGCACCAAGACCCCGATCCGGCGCGCCGTCGTCCGCCTGGTCACGCCCGGGACGATCACCGAGGAAACCCTCCTCGAAGCCGGCCGTCCCAACCTGCTGCTGGCCCTGGCGCAGGACCGGGACCAGGTCGGCGCCGCCTGGCTGGATGTCTCGACCGGCGTCTTCGAGACCGCCGCACAGCCCCTCGCCGATCTGCCCGCCTTGCTGGGCCGGTTGGAGGCCGCCGAAATCCTTGCCCCCGAAACCCTGAACCTGGGCGACTGGGCCGACCGGCGCGCGCCGTTGCAGGTGCCCTCCCCGCCCCTCGTCGCCCGCCGCCGGCTGGCCGAGGCCTTCGGCGCCGTCAGCCTGGACGCCTTCGGCACCTTCACGGATGGGGAAGCGGTCGCCGCCGCCCTCGCGCTGGACTACGTCCGCGTGACCCAGGCCGGCGCCCTGCCCCGCCTGTCCCGCCCTGAACCGCAGGGGGAGCGCGGGGTGCTGGCGATGGATGCCGCCACCAGGGCCAGCCTGGAAATCCACCGCTCCCGCGACGGCGGCGCGCAGCACACGCTGATCTCGGCCCTGCAACGCACCTTGACCCCGGCTGGCGCCCGCATGCTGGCCGGATGGCTCGCCGCGCCTTTGACCGATCCCATCGCCATCGCCGATCGCCAGGACGCCTGGTCCTGGATGCTGGCGAACCCCGAGGCGACCACGGTCCTCCGCGCCGCCCTTCGCGCCACCCCAGACATCGCCCGCGCGCTGGGCCGCATGTCGCTGAACCGAGGCGGCCCCCGCGACCTCGCCGCCCTGCGCGACGGCCTGGGCGCGGCGACACGGGCAGCCCAGGCGCTGGAAGGCCCTTTGCCCCAGACGCTGGCCGCCGCCCGCGCCGCCTTGCCGGTCGGGTCGGACCTGGAACGCCAACTCGCCGACGCGCTGGCCGATCCGGTGCCGCCCCGCCTCGATGATGGCAACGTGATCCGCGCCGGCTTCGATGGCGAACTCGATGCCCACCGCGCGCTGCGCGATGACAGCCGCCGGGTCGTGTCCAGCCTGCAACTCGACTACGCCCAGCGCTTCGGCGTCGCCTCCCTGAAGATCCGCCACCACGCGCAGCTGGGCTATGTGATCGAGGCCCCGGCCGCCTCCGTCGAGAAACTGCGCGACTTCCCTGAACTGACCCTGCGCCAGGGCATGGCCAACGGCGCCCGCTTCACGCTCGCGGAACTGTCCGAACTCGACAGGAAAATCACCGAGGCTGGTGGGCGGGCATCAGAACGCGAACGCGCGATCTTCACCCACCTGACCCAGTCCGCCCTGGCCGAAGCCGACACCCTGGCCGCCTGCGCCGAGGCGCTGGCCTTCCTCGATGTCACCCAATCCGCCGCCCGCCTCGCCGAATCCGGCACCTGGACCCGGCCCGTCGTGACGGACGGGGACGACTTCCTGATCCGCGCCGGCCGCCATCCCGTGGTGGAAAGCGCCATCGCCGGCCAGGCCGCCTTCGTGCCGAACCATTGCGACATCTCCGCCGAGCGCCGGGTGCTGCTGCTGACCGGGCCGAACATGGCCGGCAAATCCACGTTCCTGCGGCAGAACGCCCTGATCGTCATCCTCGCCCAGGCCGGCCTGCCGGTGCCGGCCGAATCCGCCCATATCGGCGCCGTCGACCGCCTGTTCAGCCGCGTGGGCGCCGCCGACGACCTGGCCCGCGGCCGATCCACCTTCATGGTCGAGATGACCGAGACGGCCGCCATCCTGCACCAGGCCGGCCCGCGATCCCTGGTCGTGGTGGACGAGATCGGCCGCGGCACGGCGACGCTGGACGGCCTCGCGATCGCCTGGGCGGTGCTGGAAGCCCTGCACTCCGCCATCCGCTGCCGCACCATTTTCGCCACACATTTCCACGAGCTTGCGGGCCTGGCCGACCGGCTCCCCCGGCTGCGGCCGCACACGATGCGGGTGAAGGAATGGAAAGGCACGGTCGTTTTCCTGCACGAGGTCGCCGAGGGATCGGCCGGACGGTCCTGGGGCGTGCATGTCGCCGAACTCGCGGG
>CANJSR010000092.1 GCA_947476855.1 Acetobacteraceae bacterium | reverse complement strand
GCCAGGGTCTCGCGGATGATGCGCCCGTCATCGTCGGGGGAACGGCTTTCGGGGAACAGGAAGTTGGAGAATTTCATGTCGTCCCTCCGGTGGTGGCGGATCGCCACAAGGAAGGATTGACCGGCGTTGGCCGGCTGGCAACAGGACGTTCCCAGGCCGGTGGTGTCACGGTAACCTGGGTCCTTTGATACAGGAGACACGGCATGGCGAAAAATCAGGCGGCGGTGCGGCATGCCAAGGCGCTGCGGCGCAAGAAGGTCGTGGCCGAGAAGAAGAAGGTCGAGGCGTTTGAGACGTCCCTGCCCGGGCAGGTCGCCGCCGCGCTGCCGCATCCCATCCAGCATTGCCTGATCAGCCAGGGGTGGGAGCAGACGAACGTCGCGCAGGTCTGGCTCAGCCGGGGTGCGACGCCGACCGACGTGTTCGTCGCCGTCTTCCTGGTCGATACCATGAGCATGGGGGTGAAGGACGTCTACTCCCAGCCGATGATCGGCCCCGAGTTCGAGCAGGCGCTGGCGGGTATGGCCGGCGGCGTGACCATGGTGCCGATCGAGCCGGCCAAAGCCCGCAAGCTGCTGCGGGAGGCGGTGGCCTGGGCGCGCAAGGAACGAGTCCTGCCGCATCCCGACTACGCGACGCTCGAACGCCTGTTCGGCGATGTCGATCCCGCGGCCTCGGACGCCGTGTTCCATTTCGGGCTGGAAGGCATGATCCGCGCGGCCGCGCCACCGCAGGCCGCATCAGGCTTTGACACCGCGCCCGCCGCGGGCGAATCCTGACAGCCAGCCCCGCAGGAGTCCTCCCCCATGAGCTATGAACCGAAGCGGTTCGATTTTTCGATCCCCGTCCGCGTGAACCTCTATTCCGACACGCAGTCCCGCCCGACGCGGGCGATGAAGGAGGCGATGCTGGACGCGCCGATGGGGGATGAGCAGGGCGGGTCCGACCCCTCCGTCTGGGCGCTGTGCGACCGGGCCGCCGAACTGCTGGGCAAGGAAGCGGCGATGTTCATGCCGTCGGGGACCATGTGCAACCAGGTGGCGATCGCGACCCATTGCCGCCCGGGCGACGAAATCCTGGCGCATGAGGACGCGCATATCCAATCCAGCGAGGCCGGCGGTCCCGGCGCCATCACCGGCGTGCTGATCCGCGGGTTGCGAGGCGATCGGGGGATCTTCTCGGCCGAGACGCTGGAGGCGGCGGTGCGCCCGATCTCCCGCTACTCTCCGCCGCAGACGCTGGTGGAGGTCGAACAGACCGCCAACAAGGGCGGCGGCGCATGCTGGACGGTGGACCAGCTCCGCGCGGTAAGCGAGGTGGCGCATCGGCACGGGATGCAGGTCCATATGGATGGCGCTCGGCTGATGAATGCCGCCGTGGCGCTGGGCGTGCCGGCGAAGGATATCACCGCCGGGATCGACACCGTGTGGCTGGATTTCACCAAGGGCCTCGGCGCGCCGCTGGGGGCCGTGCTGGCGGGGTCTCGGGAGTTCATCGGCGAGGCCTGGCGGTGGAAACAGCGCCTGGGCGGGTCGATGCGGCAGGGTGGCATGAACGCCGCCGCCTGCCTGTATTCGCTGGAACACCATATCGACCGCCTAGCCGAGGATCATGCCAACGCCGCCGCCCTGGCGCGCGGGATGGCGCAAATTCCGGGGATCACGGTGGAAACACCGGAGACCAACCTGGTGTTCTTCGACACCAGTAGCACGGGGATGACGATGCCGGAGTTCGCCGGGAAACTGCGCGCGCAGGGCGTGATGGTGTCGGTGTCCGATATCCATCGCGGCCGGGCCTGCCTGCATCTGGATGTGACGGCGGCGATGGTGGACGAGGCGCTGTCGGTGATGCGGGAGGTTGTTCGGGGGTAGATTGCAAGCGCGTCAGGTTCCCTGATTGGTAATCTTCGGCAACGACTTATAACAACCGGCTTTGAGGTTGAGTCTTGTGGTCGCCACCTCGTCATGGTGGCCGCAGGGCCACCACCCACGACTTTCGCACTTCAGTTCAGCAAAGTCGTGGATAGCCCGCCTGCACGGGCTATGACGGCGTGGTGCCAGCGATTGGTTACAATAAAGAACGGCTAGTATGTGACGGCCAAGAATATGGTGCAAGACTGCTCCGCCCGTCTTGTCGTGCCAGTTTTCCGGGCCCAGTAAGTGAGGCATTCGGGTCAGTCGGGGTAGCCTGCAACAGTTTACACCGAATGTATGATAGAGCATCTTGCGAAATTGGTGTGTCTGAAACTGTGATGGCTCTAATCGCTTGAAATATCGGATCGTCACCTAGTCCGTGCTCAAGATTGCGTCTATGATACCAAGCGAACATATCGGCGGCTTGTATCGGAATGACCTCTTTATCATTCCGAAATGTCGGAGATAAGGTATCATAGACATTATTGCATCCGTGATCTATCGTCGCACTCTGAACCAGGGGCCACATTTTCTTTGTTTCATCCACTCCGTTAGTTTGTTGATCGATTACAAATTCGATCTTTTCGTCTGGCAGGTCTCGATGAAAATGCTGGGCTACCAAGAGTGCCATTTGATGCAACATAAGACAGAACGGGAGGTCTGTGATTGAAACGCGTCGTGCCATCGGCACCGATGATACGATTTGACAGAATTCTGTATTGACAACAGAAACACAAAACCCTCTTATCTTATAGGACATTAATATGTCAGAAAAGCACTCGAGGCGCTTTTTTCTTTTATCTCTGTCCCATCCGTGGAGTGCGGCAAACTCACCTCTTAGCCCGTTTGCCTCGGACATTTTGAAGTATGCGAGTTGAGGATCAATATTCAGCACGGACTGCCAATCCTCGGAGACGGCCTGCCACTCTTGTTCGGACGCAACGAGACCCCCCAAAACAAAATATTTGCTCGATCGTTCACTCCCGCTGTCATCGACCATGACCTGCAAGACCATAGTGTTGAGACCCCCTTACAATCATCACGCCGGTGGCAATTTGGTCGGGCGTGGTGCTTTTTCGGTGTACACCCGGAGCTGATGGCAGCCGTTCATAGGGTCCTTGTATATCAGGTCCGCTTCATTCCTGGGAGTCTATTGGATTGAATGGAGCTCGGACGCTCCATCCCTTGACCCACCGTCCGCCCGACCTATCGTTCCGGCCTAATGGGATGGGGGCGGGACATGGCGTTGTTGGCGGGATTGCGAGTGGCTCAGGTTGGCGCGGGCATGGCTGCGGCCGTGTGCGGGCGAGTACTCGCAGATGTGGGGGCCTCGGTTGCCTGCGTTGGGGCTGATCGGGCTTCCGCGCTTGCGATCTGGCTGAACGACGGCAAGCCAGACGCCGACACCATTGCAACCGCCGACCTGATTGTGACCCAGGACGGGCCGGGCGTGGCCGCGTTGCGGGCCGCGAATGCCTCGGCCGCGATCGTCGTCATTTCCCCGTTCGGGCTGACCGGCCCGGATGCCGGCCATCCCGCCACCGACCTGACGTTGTTTGCCGCCAGCGGCATGTCGCGCCTGCTCACGGGCCAGGTGGATGATACGTCCGAGCCACCCCTTCGCCCCGTCGGCCAGCAATCCGCGTTCATTTCCGGTCTCGCCGCGGCCTGCGCCGGGATTCATGCCGTGCAGGCGGGGCCGGGCGCGGTGGTGGATGTCTCGATGCAGGAGGCCTTGGCCACCTTGGCAATGACGGAACTGACCCGGGCCGGGCAGACCGGCAAGGGCTGGCGCCGGAAGCGGGAGGGCGATGGCAATGGCTCCACCGTCTGCATCCTGCCCGCGCGGGACGGCTATGCCGCGATTTCCCCGCGGGAGGACCGGCAATGGGCGTCCTGGCTCAAGGCCATGGGGTCGCCGGCCTGGGGGGATGAGCCTCGGTTCCGGACCAAGCCTGACCGGGCGGCGAACTGGGATGCCTTGCATGCGCTGATGTCGGAGTGGAGCAGGGGCCTCGACAAGCAGGCGATCGCCGACCTGGCGCAGGACGCGCATGTGCCGAGCTTCCCGCTGATGGAGGTGATGGAGCATTTGGGGTCGGGGCAGTTGGCGCATCGGGGGTATTTCCGGGACCTTTCTGTTGGCGGCCGGGTGGTAAAGGCGCCGGGGACTCCGTTCGGGCTGACGTTGTCGGAGGGCGCGTCGGTACCTCGGGCGGTCGGGCCGATGCCGTTGTCGGGCGTGCGGGTGCTGGATTTCAGTTGGGTGATCGCCGGGCCGACGACCACGCGATATCTGGCGGCGATGGGCGCGGACGTGATCAAGGTGGAGGCGCCGGGGCGCGGCGATCCGGGGCGGGCGTCCGAACTGCATACCGTACTGGGGCAGGCCAAGCGGGCGATCGTGCTCGATCTGAAGAAGCCCGAGGCGGTCGAGATCGCCCGTGCCCTGGCGGCGCGGTGTGATGTGCTGATCGAGAATTTCGCCACCGGGGTGATGGATCGCCTTGGGCTGGGGGCGGAGGACCTGCGGGCGCTGAACCCGAACCTGACCTATGTCTCGGCGTCGGGGTTGGGGCGGACGGGGCCGGAGGCTCAGGCCGTGGCCTATGGCACGCTGCTGCAATCCTATGCCGGGTTTGCCGGGCTGAACCGCCATCCGGGACGGCCGCCGCGGATCGGGTTTGCCTGGGCGGATCCGATGTGCGCGCTGATGCTGGCGTTTATCACGGCGGCCTCGGTCTGGCGGCGGGGCAAGATCGGGGGATCGGCGCGGGTCGATTTCTCGATGATCGAGGCGATGCTGTGGACGATGGCCGAACCGGTGCTTTCGGCGCAGATCGACGGGCCGCCGGAGCCTGTGGGGGCAGGGGATGCGGTGTTCGCCCCGCATGGGGTTTATCCATGCCTGGGCGATGACCAGTGGGTGGCGGTCGCCGTGGGGTCGGATGCCGCGTGGGCCGGGATGTGTGGGGTTGTGCCCGGGCTGGCGGGGATGGCTGGCCTGGGGCCCGAAGCTCGGCGTGGGGTCGATGAGGCGATCGGCGCCTGGTCCCGCGGGCTGACGGCCGGGGACGCCGCAGCGGCTCTGCGAGCGGTGGGCGTGGCAGCCGAAACGGTGGCCGGGTCGGCGGACCTGCTGCGCAGCGCGCATCTGGCCGAACGCGGGTTCTGGGATGCGTTTGGCCCGGGCGTGCTGCCGGGACTGCCCTGGCAGGCGAGCTTTGGGCGGTTGAACGGTCCGGCTCCGGGGCTGGGGGAGCATACGGACGCGGTGCTGGCCGAGGTGTTGGGGCTGGACGCGGGTCGGATTGGCGCGCTGCGGGCAGTGGGGGCGTTGGGGTAGGAAGAACGCGCTTGGGTCATCGGCCCTGTCGGTTCCGGGCACGAAATGTCACGATCCGGGCCGCGACCCCTTTACGTACGACAGAATATATTATAATTTGTTGAATACAAACATTAATATCACGCTTAGTGGGATGGATCGTCACTTCCCGGGTGAAACAACCGATGTCGTGCATCACCAGCAGTCCATTCAGAACGGCCTGTCGATCGAATACAACAGCCGACGATCCTCGTTCTCCGATGCTGCGTTCTGGTCATGGTCTTGTGTGTCTCATTTTGGCGCTCGTCCTTGGGGGGTGCGCCATCGTGTGGGACGATGGTGATGGACGGCGACACTTCATCGGTCTGGGCCATGTCTCCTGGTCGCCCGGCCGTACTGAGACTGCAACGGTTGTCACGGGCACCGATATCGTCGGTGTCGGCGTGCGCGCGACGAGTGATTCTGCTGGTGTATCGATCGGGTACAGCAGTGATCGGGTTGTCCGTGTCGGTGACAATACAGCCGTCACAATGATGTGCGTAACCTGCGATCTGAACACCTCGAACCCGACGATCACGTTGAACGATGAGAGGTAAAAGCCATGAGAAACAATCCGGCCCTGGTCGCCATGATCGGCGCCATGGCACTTGGGGGATGTGTCGGCTCGGATACCGCCGTGCTGTTCACGACCAACAACTTCGGTCTTAACGTGCAAGCGACACCTACACCGACGGCTGAGATCAGTTTTTCAAGGCAGGAGGGGCTAATCGCGCCGGTGTTCGAGGACGGTAACACCGTGCCCACGGCTGCCAGTATGCGGCACTATGTCATTCCCTTCCTGCCGATCTCGACTGACAGCGGAACGGTGTTTTCCGGGGGCCGGTCAGCGCAGGACCTGGCGACCGATCTGGGCGATCCTACCAGGCGGGAGACGGTCACTTGTGTGTCCGAGGCACCGAGGGATGCAAACGGGAACGCGCTTCCGGAAAAAGGCCAGAGTAGGCCGATGTTTTTCGGAACCACGACCTCGATCGGGTTTCGTGTGACCATGCCAGCGGCGAATGCCGGCACGATGCTGCCCAATGTGCACCTTGGCTACCGTCGAAATGAAATGGCTGTTGTTCCGTTGATGGGAGAGCCGGATTCGGTCCATTGCCGCGAGCCGGGGCGCAGATACGCGATCAAGAGCCCTGAGTTTCTCGCGGTCAGTGCGAATGGCACCGCAGCCCCGACCGTGTCCGCCGGGAAGGATCCGTCGGGCGGGAAGTTTAACGTCTCACAGATCTTCACCACGGGTCGGGCGGCGCATGCCGCGGCACATATTCCGGCGGTGGGAGAGGCTTTTCGTAGCGCGGTCGGTGAGAGCACCGAGACCGCGACGGTGGGTACGGTCGTTACATATGATCCCCAGGAAACCTCGTCGCAGTGTGTCAATAAATGGCTCAGGGATGCCGATGACGAAATCTCTGCCGCCAAGCAGACCGAGTTAACCAACTGGATGGATTCCGAAAAGATCGGTGCCAGTCCGTTCGTTTTCGTCATGGGGAAGGAGCAGTCGCCGAACCGCGCCAAATTCATCGCGGCGAAATCGATCAAATGCGCTTAACCTTAGCAAGGAACCACACAAATGGCACGTGCCCCCGATATCGTACCGAATATTCCTGAAGCAGACTTGGTGAGGCATCTCAGGGACTTCTGGCTGCGGCCGCCCATGACGAAGAAAATCGAGTTGGTCCGCCAGAATGATGACAACACGCTTTGGACGGTAACACTGACTTATCTGTGATCCCGAACGGCCGGTTGATGTGAGCCGGTCGTGTAGACCCAAGTTGGCTATTTCCAAGGACGGGCGCGCGCGTGGCTATGCTTTTCCTTCGCGCGCGCCTTTCCCTCAGAACTCCCCGCTGCGGTACACCTCATCCAACCGCTTGGCGTCCGCCTCGGACAGGCCGGGCCAGGGTTCGCCCCGCCGGCGCAGGGCGCCGTTGAAGTTCGGCTTCTCCTTCGCGTTGAACGCCCGGCGTCCTTCCTCTCCGTCCGCCGTCACCTGAATGAGCAGGTTGTTCATCAGGTTCTGCACATGCCAGGCTTGGTCCGTCGGCAGGTCGCCGAAGCGGACCATGAACTCCTTCATCATCCGCACCGCCACCGGAGGCATGGTGCAGATGTGGCGGGCATAGCGTTCGGCGCGCTCCAGCAACTGGTCATGCGGCACGACCTCATTGATCAGCCCAACCCGCAGCGCCTCCGCCGCGTCCATCGGTTCGTCGGTCAGCAGCATCTTCATCGCGTCGATATAGCGAAGCTGCTTGATCAGCAGGCTCGCCCCCGGCCCGTTCCCGACCCAGCCCTGTGACGTCAGGGAGAACTTGAACTTCGCATTCTCCGCGCTGGCGATCCGGATATCCGTGGTCGAGAGCAGGATATACAGCCCGGCGCCGGCCGCCCAGCCGTTCACCGCCGCGATCACCGGCTTCCACACGCGGGGGTAGTGATCCCCGAAGCGGCCATCGACTCCGGTCTTCTGCCCATGCACCGTCCCGGCCAGCGGCCAGAAGATGCGTTGGGTACGCAGGTATTCCCGCTCCTCCTCCGTCACGTCCGGCCGTGGTGCGAGGTTATGACCGCCGCAGAAATGCCGGTTGCCTTCCCCGGTCAGGATCGCGCAGCGGATGTCGCGGTCCTCCCACATGTCGATCCAGGCCTGGGAGATCTCGTCCGAGGTCTTCTTGTCCAGGATGTTGGCTTTCTCGGGGTTATTCAGCGTGATGTACGCGACCCCGTTCCGCTTTTCGTATTTGATACCCAAGGTCCGATCCCTTCCTGGACAGCGTGGCCGGGAAGGGTTGCCGCGCGCGGGGGCGGTGTCAAATCCCGTCAGCCGACCAATGCGCCTGGCGAATTCCTTCCATGCGAGGCGCGGCTCCTGGCAAATTCATGCTCGCCTGGGGTTGCCGGGGCGCAGGGAATCGCTATCCCCTCCCGCGTCCAGGAAAAACCCCCCGAGGTCTCGCCGATGCCGTCCCGCTCCATGGCGCGCAATGTCTTCCTCCTCGCCACGTGTCAGGCGTTCGGGCAGGCCTGCAATACGATGATGTTCACGGCGACGGCCCTCGCGGTCTCGGGCGTGCTGAAGATCCCCGACCTCGCGACCCTGCCGGTCACGATGCAGCATATCGGGGTCATGCTGGCGGTCTTCCCGGCGGCGGCGCTGATGCAGCGCATGGGCCGGGGCTTCGGCTTCCGGGTCGGCTCCCTGATGGGCATGATCGGGTCCACGGTCGCCGGGTCGGGCCTCTATTTCGGCAGCTTCATCACCATGTGCGTGGGCGGGCTGATCCTCGGCTACGCGGTCGCCAGCCTGCAGATGTACCGCTTCGCGGCGGTCGAGCTGGCGGACCCGTCGAGGCGCGCCAAGGCGATTTCCTGGGTCACCGCGGGCGGCGTGGCGGCCGGCATCATCGGTCCGGCCCTCGCGCGCTGGACCTGGGACCTGTGGCTTCCGCTCTATACCGCGACCTATGTCGCGATGGTGGTCCTGCACATCATCGTCTTCACGGTCATGAGCTTCATCCGCTTTCCCCCGCCGATCAAGGCGGACCCGGTCACCGGCCCCCAGCGCTCGTTGCTGGAGATCGCCAGCCAGCCGACCTACCTGGTCGCCGTGATCGCTGGGATGATCGCCTTCGGGACGATGTCCTTCCTCATGAGCGCCTCGCCTTTGGCCATCGTCGCCTGCGGCCTGCCGCATACCGAGGCGCATTGGGTGATCTTCATCCATGTGATGGGGATGTTCGTGCCGTCCTTCTTCACTGGCCATCTGATCCAGCGCTTCGGCGTGCTGAACATCATGCTGCTGGGGGCGGTGGTGCTGTATGGCGGGATCGCGGCGGACCTGACGGGGCTGGACGCGTGGAATTTCCGGATCGGGCTGATGCTGAACGGCGTGGGCTGGAACTTCATGTTCGTCGGCGCCACGACCCTGGTCACCACGACCTACCGCCCGGCCGAACGCGGCAAGGCGCAGGCGCTGAACGACTTCCTCGTGTTCGGGACGACGGCGTCGTGCAGCTTCCTGGCCGGCTGGCTGCAGCACAACATGGGCTGGGTGCCGCTTAACTGGATGTCGGTCGCGCTGGTCGCCATCTCGGTCGTCGCCATCGCCTGGCTGCGGCTGAACCCGCGCCCCGTCGCGGCCTGAACCGCCACTTGCGCGGCCGGGGCCGACAGGCCCAGGGTCGCCGCGGGAGGCTGAACCATGTCGGCAAACGCCCTGTGCAGAACCCTGGCGACCGTCCTCCTGGCCCTGATCACAGCCTGCGTCGCGCCCCCACCGCCGCCGTCCCGACCGGCCCCGGCGGATCCCGCCATCGCGGCGGAATTCCAACGCCTGCGCGCCGCCTTCGCCGAACAGGTCCCAAACCCGCCGGCCGACAGCACCGACGCGGCCTGGGCCGCCGCAGCTCGCGCCGAACTGGATCAGGCGGCGATCATCCTCGACCGCCCGCAACTCGTCGTCGTGGTCGACCGCGCGCCCACCGCGCAGGACCTACGGATCGTGCTGGCCGATCCGGCAGGACCCTGGCGCATGGTGGGCGCCGGCAAGGTTTCCACTGGCCAGTGTGAGCGTCGGGGCTACTTCATCACCCCGACCGGGGTCTTCCAGCACACCGACGGCATCCTCGATTACCGCGCCGAGGGAACCCCGAACGAGAGCGGCATCCGAGGTCTCGGCATCAAGGGCATGCGGGTCTGGGACTTCGGCTGGCAGATGGCCGAACCAGGCTGGGGCACCGATCGGGCACCACGGGAAATCCGCCTCCAGGTCCACGCGACCGACCCGACCTATCTGGAACAACGCCTGGGCCGCCCCGCTTCCAAGGGCTGCATCCGGGTCTCCACGGCGATGAACCGGTTCCTCGACATCCACGGCGTGCTGGACGCGGACTATGAACGCGCCGCCCCCACCGATCCCCGCATCGCCGCCGTCCTGCTGCCCGAGCGGACCCCGACCCGCCTGGCCGGGACCTTGCTCATTGTGATCGAGTCGCGGTGACCGCGCTCTATCCCCGCCGTTCCCGCGCCTCCTGCGCGGCCAGCGACAGGGATGACGTCGGCTGTGCCATCAGGCGCTTGAGCCCGATCGGTTCCCCGGTGTCCTCGCAATACCCGTACGTCCCGTTCTCGATCCGCATCAGGGCCGCGTCCGTCTGATGCAGCAGGGCCTGGATGCGGGCGCGGTTCAGAAGCTCGAACTCCCGCTCCGAATCGGCGCTGGCGTGGTCGGTCTGGTCACCCTCCCGGTCCGGCTGGTCCGCCTCCGTATGCGGCACCGCCTCAAGCTCGGCTTGCAGCTCGGCTCGGTCGGCCACCAGCCGGTCGCGGAACCAGGCCACCTGCTGCGGGTTCATGAACGCCTCCTCAACGGAGGGCTGGTAGGCCGAGGGATCGGTGGTCATGGCATGCATCCTTGGGGTTCATCGCGCATCGGTCATATGGGGAGGGATACCCTGATAATCGGAGGCCCCTCGCGATTGACCGCCCGCATCCCCACTTTAGGGAGATCGCCCCAGCAGTGGGTTGACCTGCGTCAACGCGGTCGCGACACCCACCCTCTACCCACCAGCCCAGGATCAGCGGGCTTTCGACAACGGGGACATTGATGGCCACCCAGGACAAACGTGAGACGCCAGCGTTTGTCGGCGCCGCTCCACCCGATCCGACGACCGCGCGTTCGGTTGTCTCCGTGCCGCCGCCCTCCACGCTGACCCCCGTTGCCAAGCCGAGCAAAGCCCCGCGCCGGTTGGTTCTGTTGGCGCTGGCTACCGCCGCCATTGGCGGAGGGGTCTGGTACATGTGGGGCCAGCCACTCCTGGTCATTGCCATCCAGCCCTGGCGCGGCGCGGCGATCGAGGCCGTCTACGCAACCGGGATCGTCGAGGCCGTGGAACTCGCCCGCGTCGGCACCACGGTCGCCGGCCGGATCGTCTCGCTGACGGTGGATGAGGGTGCGGCGGTCACCCAGGGCCAGGCCATCGCCCAACTCGACGACAGCCAACCCCGTGCCCGCCTCGAAGACGTCGCCGCGCGGCTGGTGCAGGCGGAACAGGACCTTGCCCGCGGGCAGGACCTGCAAACGCGCGGCATCCGCACGGTGCAGGAGGTCGAGCGGGCGAAGGAGGAACGCGACAAGGCCGCCGCCGGCGTGCGCCTGGTGGCCCGCCAGATCGCGGAGCACCGGATCACCGCCCCCCTGGACGGCGTGGTGACCAAGCGGCCGGTCGAGGTGGGGGAAACCGTCGCTGCCAACCAGACCATGTTCGAAATCGTGTCAGACGCCCATCTGCGTGTGGCCGCCGACGTGGACGAACGGGACATCCCCCTGGTGCGGATCGGCGCCCCCGTCGCCCTGCGGTCAGAGGCGTTTCCGGCGGAGCCCTTCACCGCCAAGGTCACCAACATCCGCCGAGCCGGGGAGGTTACGACGCGGACCTTTCGGGTGGAGGCGGACCTGCCCGCCGGCACCAAGCTGCGGATCGGCATGACCGTCGATGTGAACGTGGTGACGGCGGAACGGCGGGACTCGATGCTGGTCCCCGCGCGGGCGGTGCGGAACGACCCGCCGCTGGGTGGCCGTCCCGGGGCCGCCTATGTGTTCCGGGTGGTGGATGGGCACACGGTCCGCACGCCTGTCGAAACCGGGGCGGTCGGGGCCGATGTCACGGAAATCCGCTCCGGCCTGGCCGATGGCGCCACGATCGTCGCCGATCCGCCCACCGGCCTGCGTGACGGGCAGAAGATCCGGGCGGAGACGGCGACTCCAGGGACGGCCAAGGCGCCGTGATGATCCCCTTGGCGCTGTCGATCGCGCTGGCGCACCTGCGAAGCCGCAAGCGGCAGACGGTCGTGTCGATCCTGGGTGTCACGCTGGGCGTCGGGGTCTTCGTCTCGATCAGCGGCATGATGCAGGGGTTCCAGAACTACTTCCGCACCCAGATCATCGAGACCAACCCCCACATCGTCATCACCGACGAAATCCGCCTGCCGCCGCGCCAGCCGCTTCAGGTCCTGCACCCGCGCGAAGCCGTGGACATCAAGCGCATCCTGCCGCGGGATCCGGTGCGCGGCATCAACGACGCCGTGGGCATCCTGGAGGCTTTGTCCTCCATGCCCGGCCTCGCCGCGACCCCGACCCTGCGCGGGCAGGTGATCCTGCGCCGAGCAGGGAGGGACCATGCGGTTGCGGCGCTGGGGATTGATCCGGTGAAGGAGCCGCGGGTGACCTCGCTCGCCCGAGACATGGTTTCGGGGCGGCTGGACGCGCTGGGATCGCGCCCCGACGGGGTGATCATCGGCATCAGCCTGGCCAAGAAGATGGGCGCGGCGGTCGGGGACACGATCGCGGCGGCGACGCTGGCGGGGGGAGAAACCTCGCTGCGGATCGTCGGCATCTTCCGCACCGGGCTGGAACAGCAGGACACGGGCCTGATCTACCTGTCCCTGTCCAAGCAGCAATCCATGCAGGCCCGCCCGCGGGTGATCAATGAGATCAGGATCAGGCTGGACGACATCGCCGGATCGATCCCGATAGCCACGATGATCGAGGGCCGCTGGGGCCTGAAGACCGCGCCGTGGGAGGAAACCTACGCCCGCGTGCTGTCGGTCTTCGTGCTGCAGAACTCGATCATCTTCGCCTGCACGGCCTCGATCCTGCTGGTCGCCGG
>CANJSR010000091.1 GCA_947476855.1 Acetobacteraceae bacterium | reverse complement strand
TCGCCTATCGCAGCCAGATGCGGGCCGTCGCCGCCCAGAACAGCGGCTTCTTCGGTGAGGAGATCGTTCCGGTCACCATCAAGGGCCGCAAGGGCGACACCGTCATCGACAAGGACGAACACCCCCGCGCCGACACGACGCTGGAGGGCTTGGCCAAGCTGCGGACTCCGTTCCGCGATCCAGGCACGGTGACCGCCGGCAACGCCTCGGGCGTGAATGACGGGGCGGCGGCGTTGCTGCTGGCTTCCGAAGCCGGCGTGAAGCGCCATGGCCTGACCCCCCGCGCCCGCGTCATCGCGATGCAGACCGCCGGCGTCCCGCCGCGGATCATGGGCATCGGGCCGGCCCCCGCGGTGCAGAAGCTGCTGGCCCGCACCGGCCTGTCGATCGGCGACATCGACGTGATCGAGCTGAACGAGGCCTTCGCCAGCCAGGCTCTGGCGGTTCTGCGGCAACTCGGCCTGCCCGATGACGCCGACCACGTGAACCCCCACGGCGGCGCCATCGCGCTCGGCCATCCCCTGGGCATGTCCGGCGCCCGTCTGGCCCTGACGGCGGTTCACGCGATGGAGGAGCGCGGTCAGAAGCGCGCGATCGTCACGATGTGCATCGGCGTTGGCCAGGGCATCGCGGCGCTGATCGAGCGGGTCTGATCAGCCTGATCGCAACGACGACGCCCCGGAGCCTGTCGGTTCCGGGGCGTTTTTCGTTTCAGCGTGAGGCGCGGCGACGCAATCCCGCCAAGGTTGCGAGGCCCAGGGCGAGCAGGCCGATCGAGGCAGGCTCCGGCGCTGGCACCACTGGCGTCAGCAGCGTGACACCGCTGACGGTGAAAAAGGCAAGGTCGGACTCGCTGTCGCCCAGAAGCGTCGCGTCACCGAAGGAGATGAGATGGCCCGGCTGCACGCCGATGCTGCCCAGTCCCATGCTGACGATCGGGGTGCCGTCGATCGACAGGGCGGCGCCAGACGAGTTGATGGCCAGGTTGTAGTCATGGAACCCGTCGGTCGTATTGAACGGGATGATCGACGAACTGCCCGTGACCGGATCATTGGTCAAGAACACGGATCCGCTGGACAGGTACAGCGCCGACATCCGCCCATCGGCATCGCTCACCACCACCGTGTAGCCGCCGCGCGGGTAGGCATGAAAGCTTGCGGAATCGATCTTGATCCGGAAGTCGACACTGATCGACCCGGTCGCGAAGTTGAAGGTCGAGTGGTCATATTCCCAATACTGATGACCCGAGAAAACGGTCGGCCCCTGCTGCAACAACCCGCCCGATACAGTCGGGGCAGGCACGACGCCGCCACCCTCGTACAGCGTCCAGCCCTGGGCCGTCGGCAAGGTCCCGAGGCCGGCATTGTAGGTGATCGTCGCGGCCTGAACCGGGACCGCGATCGCGCCCGCCACGAACGAGGCAAGGACGATTTGTCTCATGCTCATGAACCAGTCTCTGTCATTTCGCCTGCAAACGGGGTTTGCCACAGCGCAAACGCAAAGTCGATTCATCTCCGGACCATGAACCTGACCAAAAGGAAGCCGAACCATGACCACCCAGGCCGACACATTCCGATCCCTGCACGCCCGTCCGGGCGTTCTGCTGTGCGGCAATGCCTGGGATGTCGGGACCGCTCGGCTGATCCAGCACGCGGGGTTTCCCGCGATTGAAACGACCTCGGCCGGTCTGTCCTTCGCGACCGGCCGACCCGACGCCGCGGGCCTGCTCACCCGGTCGGAGATGCTGGACAACGCCGCCGCCATCGTGGCCGGGGTTTCGATCCCGGTCAGCGCCGACCTGGAAAACGGCTTCGGCGACGACCCCGCCACCGTCGCCGAAACCATCCGCATGGCCTCCGCGCTCGGCCTTGCCGGCGGCTCGATCGAGGACGCGACCGGCCGACCGGACGATCCGCAATATGGGTTCGAGGCCGCCGTCGACCGTATCCGCGCCGCGGTGGAGGCCGCCGGCACGGGCTTCGTCCTGACCGCCCGCTGCGACGGCTACATGCACGGACGCGGCGACCTGGCCGACGTCATCCGTCGCTTGCAGGCCTTTCAGGAGGCCGGGGCCGAGGTGCTCGCGGCACCAGGTCTGCCGCATCGGGCGGCGGTCGAAACCGTGGCCCGCGCGCTGGACCGGCCGCTCGCGCTGTATGTCGGGCTGGGGGAATGGCAGCCGGACCTAGCCGACTTGGCAGCGGTGGGGGTGAAACGGGCGAGCGTCGGCAGCGGCCTGGCCCGGGTCGCGATGACCGCCTTCCTGGATGCGGCGACCGAGATCCAGACCACCGGCCGTTTCACCGCTGTCGGGAAGGCAAGGCCGTTCCGGGAACTGAATGCGTTGTTTCGGACGCTCAATGGAGGCGGCGGCTAGTCCTCGGACCGGTTGGGTTCGGGTTCGGCAGGCGGCGTCGCCTCCCGCCGTTCTCTCCCAAGCCACTTCGCCGCCTGTTCCGCCCGCCCGAGCGCCGTGTCCAGCGCGGCCATGGTGGCGGACAGGTCCTCGGACTCGTCCTTCTCCCAGGCCCGCACGGCCCAGAGCCACACCCCGATCAGCCCGCGCAGCCGCAACTCACCGCCCAGGCCAGCGGTCGGGACCCCGGCGGCGTCCAGCATCCAGCGCATGCTCCGCCGCGTGGCGCAGGCCAGCATGATCGCGGTCGCGGGGTCGGAGGGCAGGGAGCGCAGCACGGCCACGACGCCCGCCCGATGCTGCTGGAACGCATCCAGCCGCCGCATCAGCAGGTCGAACAGCCGGTCGCGAACTGAGCCATCGGTGGGCACCTCGGCCAGCACCGCCTGGTCCGCCATCCGCCCGAGCCCCATCAGGATGGCACCGCGCGACGGAAACCGTTCCCGCGCCAAGGGCAGGGGAACCCCGGCAGCCCGAGCGGCATCCATGACCGTAACCGCCTGCCAGCCCTTGTCCGCCGCGATGGCGAGGGCGGCGGCGACCAGCGCGGCATCCTGTTCGGTGTGGCTCATGATTCCAACGTGGTCATGGATGGCCGTTCGTCAATTCGCGAGTTCGCGGGACCGCTTCGTCGCGTCCTCGATCGCCTGTGCGACGGCCTTGGGCCAGGCGTCATCGGCCATCAGGACCCGCAGCGCCGCCTCGGTCGTGCCGCCGGGGCTGGTGACGCCGACCCGAAGCTGGGACGCCTCCTCCTTGCTCGCGGCGAGTAGGGCGCCCGAACCGGCGACTGTCTGTCGGGCGAGCGTCCGCGCCATGGCGGGCGGAATGCCCTGCTGGCGCGCGGCGGCTTCCATCAGTTCGGCGAGCAGGAAGACATAGGCTGGGCCGCTGCCGGACACGGCGGTGACGGCGTCGAGCAGGCCTTCATCATCCACCCACTCCACCAGCCCGATCGCCCGCAGCAGCCGGTCGCACAGGTCGCGCTGGGCTTGGGATACGGCGGGGGCGGGACAGCACACGGTCATGCCCTGGCGCACCGCGGCCGGGGTATTCGGCATGGCGCGCACGACGGCGGCGCCGCCACCCAGCAGGGCCTGGATGCCGCCCATGGTGCGGCCGGCCATGATCGACAGGAACACGGCCTTGTCGCCGAACTTCGCATACAGCGGCAGGACGGCGGCGGCGTTCTGGGGCTTCACCGCCAGCACGACGGCGGCGGGGGTGAAGCCCGCCGGGATGTCCGACAGATCGCCCACCACCGTCAGGTCGGGCCCGGCCTGTTCCGCGGCGGCGGGGCTCGGGTCGACGGCGAACGATGCGGACAGGCCTTCCTCGCGCCAGCCGGACAGCATCGCGCTGCCCATCCGGCCGCAGCCCACCAGCAGGATGGGCGGTATCGGGTTCGTCATGCTTCTCCCACACATTCCAGCATGGCCGCAGCCAGGGCGTCGGCCGGTGATTTGCCGCCCCACAGCACGAACTGGAAGGCGGGGAAGAACCGTTCGCACTCCGTGATCGCGATGTCCACCATATCCTCAAGGCTCTCGGCCGAGGCCCCGGGCGCGCCGCGCAGCAGCACGGCATGGCGGAAGACCGGCATCCCGTCCTCGGTGTCCATGCCGAAATGACCGATCCACAGCCGTTCATTGGCCAGGGCCAGGAGTTCATATAGCGCGGCCCGATGTTTCTCCGGCACCTTCAGATCGAAGGCACAGGTGAAGTGCATGGCGCTGATTTCCTGCGACCAGTTGAAGAACAGGCCGTAATCGCACCAGCTTCCGGGCACCTCGGCCGCCATTTCAGTCTCGTTCCGGCGGTCGAAACTCCATTCGTTGGCAATGATGATCTGTTCCATGATATCGAGCGGGTTGGCTGCTTTCTCCACCAACCGCGTCAGCGTAGCTGACATACGGGGTCTCCCGACAGAAGGAAGGCCGAGTGTGGTCGCCGGCCCCGAGGCCTCGAATCCGAAATGTTGTGGATTCGCCCGGGGTTGACCACGAAATTTAGCCTAACGTCTTGTTTCGCCGCGCCGCAAGCCCGGTTGTGGCCGGGGCTTTGACAATCCTGTGAATAACGGAAGGCGGCCGCCCGCCTAGCCCCGGCCGAACAGCCGAGCCATGAGGCCGGGACGGCGGGCCTGGACATGGGTGACGTGCGGGGCGTGGGCTGGTGGGGGCAGGGCGCTGCTGATCAGATGCCGGCCAGAGTCCCGGGCGGCGATCCGCGCCCGTTGGAAGGCGACGACGGCGCGTGGGATTTCGTCCAGTGGCTCCCCCGCCAAGGTCCCGGCCAAAGCCTCCGCCTTTTCCCATTCGCCCGACCGGCGGAGCACGTCGAGACGGCGCAGGCGGGTTTCGGTCGCGGGACTGTCGGCCCACAGGTCGGCGACCTGGCGGCGCAGCGCGGCGGCGGCTGGTTCGTCTCCCGCGTCATCGGCGGCCCAGGCGGCTTGCAGGATCGCCTCGGCCCGCCCGCTCGCATCGCCGAGGGAATCGCACAAGGCGGCATGGCGCAGGAAGGGCGAGGTTTCGGCGGGCAGGGTGGGCGCGATCTCCCGCGCGGCGGCGGGCAGGTCCGCCAGGTCGGGAGCGGCCGTCCCGCAGCGGCGGCAGACCCGCAGCCATTGATCCAGGGTGGAGCGCGCGGGCTCCCCGGGGCGCATGTCCAGGTCGGGGGCGGTTTCGGGCTGCGGGGCGCGGAAGGGGGGGTGCGCCGGGGCGCCGCAGACGACGCAGACCCGGCGCGGCGGCTTGCTCACGCCGCCATTTCCGCCCGCAGCCCGTCGCGCAGGCGCTGCATCGCGCGCGCCATCGTCTCGGCGGACTGGGCGAAGCAGATGCGGAGACTGCCCTCCCCCGCGGGCCCGAAGGCGATGCCGGGCGCCACGGCGACCCCGTGTTTGGTGACCAGCTTCAAGGCGAGGTCGAGCGAATCACGCAGCCCGTCGATGCCGACGAAGGCATAGAAGGCGCCGTCGGGAGCCGCATACCGGACCCCGTTCAGCCCGTTCAGCGCCGCCCCGGCCAGGTCCCGCCCGGTCGCGCAATGGGCGACGAAGCGGGACACCGTGTCCGGCTGTCCGATCGCCGCGATGCCGGCGCGCTGGACGAAGGCGGCGACGCCGGAATGGCTGACCTCCACGATCTCCGTGAAGCTGTCGCGGGTCCCGGCCGGCACGACCATCCAGCCCAGGCGCCAGCCGGTCATGATCCAGGTCTTGGAGAAGCTGTTGCAGACGATCACCCGGTCATCGGGCTCCGCCACGTCCAGCAGCGACGGCGCGGCGGGGGATCCGTCATAGACCAGCCGCGTATAGACCTCATCCGAGATGACCCAGACCTGGTGCCGGCGAGCGATGTCCAGGATGGCGCGCAGTTCGGCGGCCGTGGCGGTCCAGCCGGTCGGGTTGTTGGGGGAGTTCAGGACGAAGGCCCGCGCCCCCGCCATCATCTGCTCCAGCCGATCGAGGTCGAGGCGGAAGCGGCCATCCGGTTCGGCGATCAGGTCGATCGGATCGACAAGGGCGCCGCGCAGCAGGATGGCGTTGGCGATATTCGGCCAGAGCGGGTTGTGGATCACGACGCGCTGCCCGGCTCGCACCGTCGCCGCCAGCGCGATCGAGACGGCGGCCATGCCGGAGGCGGTGACCTGGATGCGGGACTCGTCGACCGGCTTCGCATGCAGTCCGGTCAGGTAGGCGGCGAGCGACTCGCGCAGCGCGGGCAGGCCACGGACATCGGAGTACCGGGTCTCTCCGTCCGCGAGGGCGGCGATCGCGGCCCGGTGGGCGGCCTCGGGGCTGGGCTGGTCCGATTCGCCGAAGCAGAGGAAGTCGACACCCGGGGTCGCGAAGGCGGCGCGGGCGACGGTGACGATGCGGGAGCCGGGGATGCTGGTGATGTCCATGCGGCTGATCTGGGATATCCGCGCCGGTCTGTCGAGATGGGGTGGGCCGCTCAGATGCGGCGGTTGCGCCGCCGGTTCGCGGCGAACAAGGCGCCGGCCATGGTCGCCGCCCCGAGAACCAGACCGCCGCCGATTCCGAAGATCATCAGGCGTTCGCCGGTCAGATCACCCTCCAGGAAGCCGACATGACGCAGGCTTTCGACGCCGAACACCGTGGCCAACCCGTGGCGGGCGACCGTGTCGGTGCCCAGGAGGAAATCGCCATACCCCTTCCCCTCGACGAACCGCAGGTTGTCGGCGAGCATCGGGAAGTCCCGCGCGTACTCCCGGATCGTGGCGCCCGCCGCGGTGACATCGATCTGGAAATAGCCGTTGCGGCCGAACAGCGCGAGGTGGGCGGTGGCGTCGGATTCGTTCATCGAGGAGACGCCGGCCACATAGGACCTGACCGACCACAGGAGGGAGTTGGTCTCCGGGTCATGGCGCGGCGGAATGCGCCAGCCTTCGACAATGCGGGGCGGCAGGCTTTTCTTCGCCCGCGCCTGGTTCTCCCGCGCGATGTCGTCCTTGATGCTGGCCAGCAGGTCGTCCGGAGTCCACCGGGTGATCGCGCCGGCATCGATGAACCCGTCGCGCACCAGGCGGATCACCGCGATCCAGGGTTCGGTGCGGCCGCCATACAACAGCAGGCCCACGAGATCGGCGGGGTTTTCCAGGTTGTTGGTCTGGAGATAGCGGCTGGCGATGTCGCGGCCGACGAACTGCAGCCCCCCCTCCAGCCGCAGGGTGCCTTCACCGGACAGGGCGACGCGGGCCGGCGCGCCCTGGGCGTTTTCCAGAAGCGCGCGGGCGGCTTCGGCCTGTTCGCGCGCGATGTCGTAGTTGCCGCCGAGGAACTGCGCCCTGCCGGGGGCAGAGGTCAGGAGAATGCCAACCCCGAGAAGGCACGTTCCGAGGATGGTGGCGGAGAGAGCCGATCGAAGGCGTCGTCGTATCACGTTCGGCGCAACTCCGCCTTCCTTGGTGTCATCAGACGCCGTAGACCGCCTTGGCATTGTCCCGGTAGATCATCTGGCGCTGCTTTTCATCCAGCCGGATCGGCAGGGCGTGGGCGGGATCGTCGAAGTCCCAATGCGGATAGTCGGTGGCGAACAGGATGCGGTCGTGGCCGATCCACTCGATCGCCTCGGCCAGATGAATGCGGGGCTCGGGCTCCTCGACCGGCTGGGTCGTGAACCACACGTTCCGCTTCATGTATTCCGAGGGCTTCATCTTCAGATGCGGCGTTTCCCGGCGCAGCTTCTCGAACTGCCGGTCCATCCGCCACATCAGCGAAGCACCCCAGGCGAGGCCGGCCTCGACCAGCACGACGCGCAGGTTGGGGAAACGCTCAAACACGCCCTCGAAGATCATGGAGATCAGCAAAGCCTGCTGGGCCTGGGCGTGACCGACCATTTCCTCGATGTAGTAGGACGCCCAGCCGCCGCCGGTGACGGGCCAGCCGCCATAGCCGAAGGCATGCACGCCGACGGCGAGGTTGGCGGCCTGCGCGGCTTCGTAGATCGGCCAATAGCGGCGCTGGCCCAGCGGCTCCCCCGTGCGGGACAGCAGCAGCACCTGGCGGAAATCCGGGTCGGTCGCGCGAAGCTCGATTTCCTTGGCCGAGGCCAGCCCGTCTTCGTACGGAACGACGACCGAGGCCTTGAGGCGGCTGTCGAGCGAGGTCCACTCGGCCTTCTGCCATTCATTCGTGGCATGGGTCAGCGCGTTGGACAGGTCGGCGTTCTGCGCCCCCTGTCCGGCCCCCAGCGGGTTCAAGATGCCGAGGGCGACGTTGTTCGGGTCGAGGTGCTGTTCGGCCATGAACTTGAGGTCGCTGCCCGGACCGCCGCCGCTTTCCGGCCAGGAATCACGCCGGCTGGCGGCGGGCTGGTTCTTCGGGAAGGCCGGCCCCTTCTCCCACTGCTGGCGGTAGGCCACGCCGAACTCGGTGATGTGGTCGCGCCACTGCTTGCTGAGGTAGGGGAACAGCGAGGTGCTGACCCCACCGATGGCCTTCCCCGGCGCGCGGGGATGGATGTCGCAGTCGGCGATGGCAAGCCGCGAGGCGTTGGTCGCCTGGGCTGCGGAGCGGTTGAGGACGTCCACGGTCATGCTACGGGCTCCTGTCGGGCCGTTTGGTTCAGCCGAGAATACGTACGAAGCGGGTTGTCCGCCATGATCTTTTGCGCGAGGCTCGGGTCCATCCCCGCGGGGATCGCCCCCAGCCCCTCGAACTGCCAGTGCGGGTAGTCGGTCGAGAACAGGATCATGTCGTCGGATCGGAAATGATCCATCACCCGCATGACGGTCGCCGAGTCGGGCGGGCCGTCGAAGGGTTGCAGCGTCAGGCGGACATGGTCGCGCACGATCGAGCCGGGTGGATCGGCCACCCAGGGGATCTCGCTGCGCACGCCCTTCCAGAACTTGGTCAGCCGCCATTCCCAGGCCGGCAGCCAGGTGACGCCTGATTCCATCAGCACGACGGTCAGGTTGGGGAAGCGGGCGAACACGCCTTCCGTCACCATCGACGTGAGCTGGGACTGCATCGCCGGCGTCTGGTTGACGTAGTCTTCCGTGAAGTACGACGGCCAGCCGACCGGGGTGATCGGGTGGCGGTACGTGCTCCCGGCATGGACGCCGACGGGCAGGCCATGGCGCTCCGCCGCGGCATAGATCGGCCACATGGCGCGCCGGCCCAGCGGGATTTCCCCGTTCGCCAGAAGCAGCACCTGCACGAAGCGGGTGTCATGTGCCCAGTGGTTGATTTCCTCGACCGCCAGTTCCGCGTTGAGCATGGGCACGACGATCGAGGCCCGCAACCGCGGGTCCCGCGCCAGCCATTCCGCCGCGATCCAGCCGTTCAGGGCGCGACAGAAGGCCGCCGCCATGTCCTCACTGAACACCGACTGCGTGCCGTACAGGCAATTCAGGATGGCGTGGGAGGACCCGAACGGGTCCAGTGCCTGCGCCCCCAGCGTCGCCGCCGAGGTGGCGGCCCGCCCGTTGGCATCCCGCCAGTCCGCCCGCGCTGAGAGCGGATTCGTGGCGGGGTAGCTGATCGTCGTCAGGTCATCGATGCCGCGCCGGATCACCGTTTCCCGCCACATGTCGTCCATGTAGGGCAGCAGGGACTTGATGCCCGGGCAGGTCGGGTGGACGTCGCAGTCTATCGGGCCGATGGCCGCCATCGTGGTCAGCCCGGGATCTTGACCAGGACGTCGCCGCCCTCGACCTTCACCTCGAACACCGCGAGGTCCTCATCGGCCGGGGCGGACAGGGCCTTGCCCGTGCGGATGTCGAACTGGGCCGCGTGCAGCGGGCATTCGATGCAGCCGTTTTCCATCCAGCCTTCCGTCAGCAGCGCGTATTCATGCGAGCACACGTTGTCGGTCGCGCAGAAGTCGCCGCCGGCCAGGTGGTAGATCGCGATTTCCTTGTCACCCACGCGCACGCCCAGCGCCTGGCCTTCCGCAACATCCGCCGCCGCCGCGACACGCACCCATCCATCCGCCATGTTCTGCTCCTTGCCTGCCGCGGGTGTTCCCACGACGCCTGCCGCAGGTTCCCCCACGACGGTCCATTCAGGGGTTCATGGAACGCAACATGCCAGGGCCTTTGCCTGTCGGCAAACCCGGACGTTGCGCCGATGGCGGAAGCTGCTTCATAGAAGCCCCAAACATCGTGTCCGACAGGAGACAGCATGCGGATCGCCAAACATCTGGGCGTTGGGATCGTGATCGCCGGACTGGTGGCGCCGGCACTTCTGGCCCCGTCGGGGGCCCTGGCGCAGATCATCCTGGACGCGCCGGGCCTCGTGGGAAAAAAGCCGGAAAGCCGCCTGCCGGACGTGAAGCCCGCGCCGCTGGCCTGGCCACGGCTGGACCCTGGCGCGGTGCTGTGCCGCTCGGAAGGGGATCTGGAACGGCTGGCTGCGCGCCGCCAGGGCGAGGAGGGGGGTGGCCGCACCGATTGCCGGCTGGTGAGTTCCCCGACCGCGGTGACGATCATGCAGCGCAAGGGGCCGGGCCGGACGCAGGTGCGGCTGACCGATGCGCCGACGATCTTTGGTTGGACGGATGTGTGGCTGCCTGACAAGGCGCCGGCGGGTGCGACGCGGCAGGCGGGACGATAAAGCGAGATTCATCGAGAAAGCTTGATTGAACCCCTTGATCGCCCCGAGGGGCACGGCTATAGAGCCGGCCTCCGCGAGACGGGGCCGTAGCTCAGTTGGGAGAGCGCCTGAATGGCATTCAGGAGGTCAGGGGTTCGATTCCCCTCGGCTCCACCATATCGGTCACAAGACTATCTCCTTTCAGTAGTTCGCGCGACTAACTGGCAGACCGGAGGCGCCCTCGAGCGGCCGGGTTTTCCACACCGCGAGCTGATTCGGATGAACGTCGAACTGCTGTGCCAGTTCGGCCAGCGCCTTTTCACCCTTGAGGGCGGCGAGAGCCACCTTCGCTTTGAAAGCCAGGGTGTGGTTCCGGCGAGACCGCTTCGTCATGTCAGCGTCTGATCGGCGGCGATTCTCGCCGCGTCCAGGCGGGAATCCCATTATGGCCCTGCGCGGATTTCCCCGCCCACCTCTGTCCCGCGGGCGAGGGCATCCGCTTCCATGCGGGAGGCGGCCATGACGGTGACCGAGGCGAGGGCCTTGTCGAGCGGAGCGGACGCCACGGCGTTCATCCAGTGCGGCACGACCCCGCCATCCGTCTCGATCCGGTGACGATGGTGGCCGGATGTCGCGACGGCCATGTCGTGCCATTTGATGACGCCCACGGCATCACGGACCGAGCGGTCGGAACGCGCATGCGCGACGGCCCGTGGTTCACTGTCCCGCCAGTCCTCGGGCGGCGGAACAGCCGGGAGCGATGGCTGGCCACCGTCATATACCCCCAGGTGGGATACAATACAGAATGGTGGTGGGGCATGGCACGCGACAGTCGTCGTGGATTGGTGGGCGCATCGTGATTCTCCTGTCCAGCGCTATAGAGAATGGTGCCATGGTAGGCGGGAAGCGCGGAATTCGCCTTGCCTGGTCCCGAAAAGGATGATGTGTTCAATCGAGTAATGCATCCGGGATCGCTGATTGATGCCAGACGACAGGCCGCTCCCCGACAGCCTCGCTTTGGATCTCTACGCCGCCGTCCTCGACGGGCAGTCGCTGGATGGTGTGATCGACGCGATCCGCCGTGGCATGGGAGCCGACTCCGCCTGGGTATCGCGGATTCCTTTCGCGCATGACCGCCCGAGCGGTGTCGAGCGGTTCGATCAGTCCGGCCTCGATCCGTCCGCGGTTGGTGAGTATGTCGGGCATTGGGTGCGGGAAGACCCCTGGCTGCTGGCGTCGCGGTCATTGGCCCCCGGCGTCTACAACTACGAGGCGTTGGTCCCGCGCGACGCGTTGCTGAAATCGGCCTTCTGGAACGACTTCGCCGGGCGGCAGTCGGTGCCGGTGCGCCACGTCATGGCGGCCGGCGTCGCGATGCCTGGGCAGGTGACGGGGATGCTGGCCGTGCAGCGGTCTGCCCGTATTGGGCCGTTCGGGGAGGCGGAGGAACGGCTGCTCCGGGGTCTCTATCCGCATATCTCCCGCGCCGTGCTGGCCGAGGCGCACCTGTCCCGGGCCGGCTTGCAGGCCGCTGCCGCCGGCGCGGGGCTCGACGCGCTGCGCCAGGGCGTGGCGGTGATCGCCCCCGGGGGGCAGATGGTCCACGCCAACGCAACCCTGATCGAGCAGGCCGGACAGGCGGATGGGCTGCGGCTGACCGCCCGGGGCCCGGCCTGCGACGACGCCGCCGCGCAGGGGCACCTGACCCGCGGGATCGAGGCCGCGCTCGCCGTCACCATGCGCCGCCGAGCTCTGCCGGACGCGGCGCCGGTCGTCGTGCCACGCCGCTCCGGCGGGGCCTGGGTGGCGCAGGTGCTGGCGCTGAGCGCGACCGCCACGGGCCTGTTCGCCGGCTTCATCGGCGCGTTGGTCATGGTGTCGGATCAGAGCCGTCCGTCGCTGCCTCGGGTCTCGACGGTGCGGGCGCATCTCGGGCTGACGCCGGCCGAAGCCGAACTCGCCTTGGCGCTGGCGGCGGGCGGGACGATCGCCGACCACGCCCGCGTTCGGCGCGTGGCGGTCGAGACGCTCCGCACCCATCTGGCCAGCATCCGCCGCAAGACGGGGTGCCGCCGGCAGGCTGAACTCGTGGCGTGTGTCCTGTCGTTGCGTGACTGATCGGGGGCCGTTGTCTACACGGCTTCCCCAGAGCCCAGCCTGATCGCCCCGAAAGCATCGACCGCCGCGGTCATCCCCGCTGGCACCAGGCAGGTCGCATCGTATTCCTGCACCAGCAGCGGGCCGGGTCGTGGCGTGGCGCCCAGGCCCGCGCGGTCGACGACCGGGGTCGCGACCCAGCCGCTGACCGGGAACCAAGCCTGGCGTTCGGCGGGGACCGGCGCGGACGCGGGCGGGATCCGCCCGGGCAGCCGAGGCTGGTCCGGCAGGCCGCGCGCCATCACCGACAGGCCCATCAGTTCCACCGGTTCCTCGGCCGGGGCGCGGAAACCGTAGGTCCGTTCATGCTCCTGGCCGAAGGACTCGGCGATCACGGCCGGGGTGACCGGGCC
>CANJSR010000090.1 GCA_947476855.1 Acetobacteraceae bacterium | reverse complement strand
ATGTTGAAGTTGTTCAGATCCTGCGTTTCCAGCACGATCTGCGCCACGGCCAGTTGCAGCGAGTCCAGGATGCGCCGCGGGTTCTTGCCCGACTTCAGCAGCGAGGTCAGCGTCGCGAACGCCACATGCTCGGTGTCGCGGATGACCGAGCGGATGAGGTCCGCCGATTCCGCCGGCGTCAGTTCCCCGGTGTTGCGCAGCACGGCCAGTTCAGCCTCGCTGACGCCGCCATAGGGCACCGCGTGCAGGGCCTCGCCCTCGATGTTCGCCTTCACGTAGTTGCAGGCGACCTCATAGGTCGAATACCAGCGCGGCCCGACGGCGATATCCAGCGCACCGGCATAGACGATGTCGCGCGCATGATGCCAGCCGATCGCGTTGCCAAGCTCGACGACCGAGCGGGCGCGATAGGCCTTGTGGCCGGTGGTGTAGGACCGCGCGTGCAGGACACGGTCCTGGACGTCGATCAGGCCGGCGAACACGAGTTCCGCTAGGACCTCCTTCCGCTCTGCCGTGTTCTCCATCAGGCCCAGGAACACCTTGTACGCGTCGATCACCTGGCCGCGATGCACCAGCGTCATCCAGGCGTTCAGACGCTCGGTCAGCGGCCCGGTCAGGCGCGTGGCGGTCTGTTCGGCCCAGTAGACGACGGGCTCCGGCGGCGCCTCGATCTTGCTGCTGTCGCCGCGGGTGCGGGTATAGTGGCCGGGCGCCTTGTTGATCTTCTGGTTCCAGATATCGAGCCCGGTCGGGATGTACCAGAACGTCTGCGCCGTCGGCAGCATCGCTAGGTGGGACGGCATCATCTTCGACAGGTTGATCGCCGCCCGCGCGGAAAGCAGGCAGTGGTCATTGTTCACGAAGTTCGGGTAACCGTCGTCCAGCCGCTCATGATACGGGACATGGGTATAGGGCGCGTGGATGCGAACGCCCTCGGCCACGATCTCCGTCAGCGGGCGCCCGGCCCGGACCAGTCCGTAATAGGCTTCGCTCGCACCGATCTGATCGCGCATCAGGCAGCGATCTTCCAGCTTCTCATAGAGCGCGCGCACTTCATCCCGACCCGTCGAGACCTGCGTCTGAGCGTCCATTCTGGGTGTCCTCCGGTTCACTGTCTTCTGACGGTGATCCTACGCTTGACAGGGCGGCGGCGACAACCTTGGGATGGGGGACGAAGAACAGGAACGGGGGAAGACGATGTCCGATGCGTGGATGATCACGACGGCGGCGGGCAATGGCACGCAGGGCTATGCCGGCGATGGCGGTCCCGCGCTGGCCGCGACGCTGAACAATCCGTTCGATGTCGCGTTCGATCCAGCCGGCAACATGGTTTTTTCCGATACCTTCAACCATGTGATCCGCCGCGTTGAAGCCAAGACAAACGTCATTACAACCGTCATTGGAACCGGCGCGCGCGGCTGCGCGGGAGACGGCGGAGCCGCCATTCGCGCCGAATTGAACGAGCCCTACGGCGTCGTCATCGACCGCGCCGGGAACATTTTTTTCGCCGATCGCCTGAACGGCCGCGTCCGCAAGGTCGATGCTAGCGGTAACATCTCCACCCTCGCAGGTGACGGCGGCGGTGCCTGCCACGGCGATGGCGGCCCCGCGGCCCGCGCCGGCTTGAAGGAGCCGAACGGCCTCGCCTTCAACGCCGACCAGACATGCCTGTTCATCGCCGATGTCGCCGACCATCGCGTGCGCGCCGTTGATCTCCGTTCTGGAATCATATCGACCTTCGCGGGCACCGGCGAAGGCCGCCACGACGGCGATGGCGGCCCCCCCGACAAGGCCTGCATCTTCGGTGCCCGCGCCGTCGCCCTCGCCCCCGATGGGTCGCTGTATGTGATGGAGCGGCAGGGAAGCTGCATCCGCCAGATCAAGGACGGGATCATCCAGACCGTCGCCGGCACCGGCGCCCGCGGCTATGCCGGCGATGGCGGCGACGCCCGCGTCGCCGTGTTCGCCGCGCCGAAGGAGATGACCATCGACGCCGCCGGCAATATCTTCGTCGTCGACACGGAAAACCACGCCATCCGCCTGATCGACGCGAAAACCTGGATCGTCACCACGATCGCCGGCAACGGTGCTGCCGGACCAGGCGGTGATGGCGGGCCGGCGACACAGGCCGGCCTCGGCCGCCCGCACGGCGTCTGCATCGGCCCGGATGGAGCGGCCTATGTCGGCGACAGCGAAAACCACCGCGTCCGCCGCCTGACCCGGATGGCCTGAGCGCGACTTTGCCAACGGGCCGGCCTGTGTTCTAACTGCGTCCAGAACAAATAAAGGGGGAACGCCGGAATGTACGCGCGATCGCTGTCTGCCGTGATGCCCAGCCGCATGCCCGCCACGCCGGCCAAGGGCCCGCCGGCGCGCTGACACGCCTCCGGTCGCGCCCCTGATGGGCCGGCCGGACGGACCACCGGCCTTCGCTGAACGGACCCCGCCGCCATGCGTCTTCCCAATGCCCAGCAATGGACCATGCTCGTGCTGCTCCTCGTATGCAGCGCCCTCGTCCTCTATCCGCTCGGCTTTCTCATCACCGAGTCCCTGAACACCGGCGATCCCCAGGCCTTCCCGCCCGAGGAATACGGTCTCTCCAACTACTTCAATCTTTACGAAGACGTACGGATCATCACGAACACGCTGCTGGTCGCCTGCATTTCGACCGTGCTTGCGGTGCTGTTCGGCTTCATCCAGGCCTGGATCCTGACCCGCACCGCCATCCCCGGGCGCGAACGCCTCGAACGGCTGATGGAGCTGCCCTACTATATGACCCCTCTGATCGGCGCGCTCGCCTGGGGCGTGCTGCTGGGGCCGAAGACGGGGCTGATCAACCAGCTCTGGCGATCGATGGGGTTCGAGAGCGATCTGTTCGACATCTACACACCCTGGGGCATCGCCTGGGTGATGGCCCTGTTCGAGGGCACGGTCGCCTTCGTCATGATCTCCGCCTCGATGAAGTCGATGGACCCGTCGCTGGAGGAAAGCTCCCGCGTGCTGGGGGCCAGCAAGCTGCGGACGATGCTGAAGATCACGCTGCCCTTGGTGACGCCCGGCGTGCTCAGCGCCACGATCTTCGTCTTCGCGGAGATGCTGGGATCCTTTGCCGCCGCCTTCGTGCTGGGCATCCCGGGACGGTTCTATGTCGTCACGACCTCGATCTGGCAGGCCGCCCTGTCCTGGCCGCCGGACTACGGGCGCGCCGCGGCGATGGGGCTGTCGCTGTTCGGCGCGATGGTGATCTCGCTGGGTGCGGCCAGGCTGATCATGCGCCACGGCAGCTACGCGACGATCACCGGCAAGGCGTTCCGGCCGAGGCCGATGGATGTTGGGCTGATGAAATGGCCGCTGCTGGGGATCGCCTGGGGCTATATCCTGTTCGCCGTCATCCTGCCGCTCTGCGCCCTGACGCTGACCTCGTTCCAGACCTTCGCGACGGTGATCATCCCGCAGATGAAGTTCACCCTGGCGAACTACGAGACCGCCTTGCAGATGGGCTCGCTGGGGCCGGCCTTCATCAACTCGATGATCCTGGGCGTGTCGGTGGCGACGATCGGCGTGCCGATCATCGGCATCCTGGCCTGGATCATCTACCGCTCGAACATGCCGATGCGGGGGCCGATGGAGTATATCATCATGGTCCCCGCCGCGGTGCCGCGGCTGGTCTTCGGCCTGGGGCTGCTCTGGGCCTGGATCAATATCCCGATCCCGATCTACGGCACGCTCTGGCTTCTCGGCATCGCCTACTTCACCGTGTTCATGCCGCTGGGCCTGCGCACCATGGCCGGCGTCGTCCTGCAGGTCGACAAAAGCCTGGAGGAATGCGCCCGGGTCTGCGGTGCCGGCTGGGGCTACCAGATGCGGACCGTCACCCTGCCGCTGCTGCGCCCGGGGCTGATCGCCGCCTGGCTGCTGATCTTCATCTCCAGCGTCCGCGAACTGGGCGCGTCCGTGTTCCTGATGGGGCCGCATTCCAAGGTGATTGCCCCATCCATCGTCAATTCCTGGCTGACCGCGAGTTCGGAACTCTCGGCCGCGATGGCGCTGATTCAGACCGTGATGGTCTTCGTCGCCGTGGCGATCATGTTCCGCGTCGCGCGTCGGGTCGGCGGAGCGCATGAATGAGCCAGAGTATCCCCCGTATCGAGGTCAAGGACCTCGTCGTGAAGTACGGCGACGTGACCGCCGTCGATCGCGTCAGCTTCAATATCGGCCCCGGTGAGCTGGTGACCCTGCTGGGCCCCTCGGGCTGCGGCAAGACCACGACCTTGCGTGCCATCGCCGGGCTGGAAACCCCGTCCGACGGCACCATCCGGCTGAACAGCCAGACGGTGTACGCGGGGCGAGAGCGGCTGAACGTGCCGGCGGAAAAGCGCGGCGTGTCGATGGTGTTCCAGTCCTACGCGATCTGGCCGCACATGACGGTGTTCGAAAACGTGGCCTATGGCCTGCGCGTGCGGAAACTGCCGCAGGCGGAGGTCAAGCAGAACGTCGACCGCGTGCTGGACATGGTCCAGATGCAGCAATACGCCGACCGCCCGTCATCGAAACTCTCGGGCGGGCAGCAGCAGCGCGTCGCCGTCGCCCGCGCCATCGCCTTTTCCCCGAACGTGGTCCTGTTTGACGAGCCGCTGTCGAACCTCGATGCCAAGCTGCGCGCCGAGATGCGGGTGGAACTGCGGGAACTGCAACGCCGGCTGGACATCACATCCCTGTACGTGACGCATGATCAGGAGGAAGCGCTGGCGATCTCCGACCGCGTCATTGTCATGAATGGCGGGAAGATCGAGCAGCTTGGCTCGCCCGAGGATATCTACGATCGCCCCGGCAGCCATTTCGTCGCGGACTTCGTGGGATCGGCCAACATGATCCCAGGCCGGGTCACCGGCGAAGGCCCGGACGGGGACCTGCTGTATGAGATGGCGGGCGGCACGACGATCCGCGTCATGCGCCCCGCCGATGGCCGTATCGCCGGTGGCACCGTCGCGCTGCGTTCGGCCTATATCCATTTCGACCAGGGCGCCGGCCAGCAGAACCGCGTGCCGGGGACCATCCACCGGCGCATGTTCCATGGCGACTTCATCCAGTACGTGATCGACTGGCCGGCCGGCCAACTGATCGTCCGCCGCCCGCCCACCGAATTGCTGGCCGAGGGCAGCGCCGTCACGGTCGCCTTCTCTCCCGGGCATTGCGTGCTGTTGTAGCGTCTTGCATGGGGACGGCTTCGTCTCACATCATGCGGCAACAAGTGAGGTTCCATGCCAGAGATCGTGATCTACACCCAACCCTGGTGCCCGTTCTGCGAACGCGCGGTGCATCTGCTGACCACCAAGGGTGCCACCTTCACCGAGATCAACGCCCCGCATGGGTCGACGGAGCGTGAGGACGCGCGGGCGCGCTCCGGCGGGCGGACGACGATGCCGCAGATCTTCATCGGAGACCGCCATATCGGCGGCTGCGATGATCTCGTGGCGCTGGATCGGGCCGGCAAGCTCGATCCCCTGCTGAAGGTGGCGTAACCGGACTGGCACTCCCTTGCCAGGAGTGCCAGCCGCTGCCATGTGACAGGGGCATATAAGCCCCCCAGGGCAGCCCCCGGGGCCATCGCTGAGTCAGGACAGGCATGATCCATTACCAACTGCGTTGCAGCCAGGATCACGAATTCGACGGCTGGTTCAAGGACAGCACCACCTTCGACAAGCAGGCGAAGCGTGGCTTGGTCGAATGCCCCGTCTGCGGCGATACCAAGGTCACGCGCGCACTGATGGCGCCGGCGGTCTCGACGCGCGAAACCGCGACGGTGCGGGAGCAGCACGCCGAACCGCAGGTCCCCACGACGGTTGAGCCCGCACAGGTGCCGGTCGCGCCGGAACGGATGCCCGCCCAGGTCTTCGCGCTGCTGCAGCGCATGCGGGCCGAGGTCGAGAAGAACTGCGACTATGTCGGCCCGGAATTCGCCGAGGAGGCCCGCCGGATGCACCGAGGGGAAACCGACAAGCGCGGCATCTACGGGGAAGCCACGAAGGACGAGGCAGAGTCCCTCGCCGATGAGGGCATCGACGTCACCAACATCCCCTGGGTCCCCCGCGCCGACGGGTAGCGTTGGGCTGGCGGGCGTGCTTCTCGCCCGGCCGGCCGAGCGCGCTGCCAGTAAGGCAGCCGCCGAACTGCTATCCTCGCCCCTTCAGATATGCAGCGCTCGGCCCTCGACCGCGAGGGCGGCTTCCTTCACCGCCTCCGACAGCGTCGGATGCGCGTGGCAGGTCCGGGCCACATCCTCGGCCGAGGCACCGAATTCGATCGCGGTCACCAGTTCCGCGATCAGCGTCCCGGCATCCGGTCCGATGATGTGCGCGCCCAGCAGCCGGTCGGTGGTCTTGTCGGCCAGGAGCTTCACGAACCCGTCCATTTCCCCCATCGCCCGCGCCCGTCCGTTCGCGGTGAAGGGGAATTTGCCCACGGTGTAGGCGACGCCGGCCTGTTTCAGGCTTTCCTCGGTTTCGCCGACCGTCCCGACCTCGGGCCAAGTGTAGACCACGCCTGGGATGGCGCCGTAGTTCACATGCCCCGCCTGGCCCGCGAGGCGTTCGGCCAGGGCCACGCCCTCCTCCTCGGCCTTGTGGGCGAGCATCGGACCCGCGATCGCGTCGCCGATGGCGTAGATGCCGGGGATGTTGGTGGCGTAGTGACCGTCCGTGCTGATCCGCCCCCGCTCGTCCAGCGCGACGCCGACGGCATCCAGCCCGAGGCCTTCCAGATACGGCCGGCGGCCGATGGCCAGCAGGACGATGTCGGCGGTGATCTCTTCGGCCGGCCCGCCCTTGACGGGTTCGACCGTCAGGCTGACGCCATCATCGGTCGTGCGCGCGCCCGTCACCTTGGCGCCGAGGCGGAACGTCAGCCCCTGCTTGGTCAGCACGCGCTGGAAGTTCCGCGCGACCTCGGTGTCCATGCCCGGCACGATGCGGTCGAGGAACTCGACGACCGTGACCTTGCTGCCGAGGCGCCGCCAGACGCTGCCCAGTTCCAGCCCGATCACCCCCGCGCCGATCACCACGAGGTGCCCCGGCACGCGATCCAGTTCCAGCGCACCGGTGGACGTCACGATCCGGTGTTCATCCACGTTTACGCCGGGGAGCGGCGTGCTCTCGCTGCCCGTCGCGATCACGATGTGCTTCGCGGTGTGGACGGTGCCCGCGACGTCGACCTGTCCCGGCGCCACGATCCGGCCCGCGCCTTTCAGCCAGGTGATCTTGTGCTTGCGGAACAGGAACTCGATGCCCTTGGTGTTGGCGGCCACGACCTCCTGCTTGCGGGCCTGCATCCGGTCGAGGTCCAGCCGCACGCCGTCGACGATCACGCCATGGTCGGCCAGGGCGTGGCTGGTGTGCTCGAATTCCTCCGACGATTGCAGCAGCGCCTTGGACGGGATGCAGCCGATGTTCAGGCAGGTGCCGCCCAGCGTCTCCCGCTTTTCGACGCAGGCGACCTTGAGGCCGAGCTGTGCTGCGCGGATGGCGCAGACATAGCCGCCGGGGCCGGCGCCGATGACGATCACGTCGAAGGAGTCGCTCATGGAGGGGACCTCTCATCGGTGGAGCGGGAGGGGGCGTGGCGGTGCCCCCACGGCCCTTGCGGGCGTCGGAAGGATCAGAGGTCGAGCAGCAGGCGCCGCGGGTCCTCGATCCCTTCCTTCACCCGAACGAGGAACGACACCGCTTCCCGCCCGTCGATGATCCGGTGGTCGTAGGACACGGCCAGGTACATCATCGGCCGGACCTCGATCTTGCCGCCCACGACCATCGGGCGTTCCTGGATCTTGTGCATCCCCAGGATCGCCGATTGCGGCGGATTCAGGATCGGCGTCGACATCAGAGAGCCGTAGATGCCGCCATTTGTGATGCTGAACGTCCCGCCGGTCAGGTCATCGAGCTTCAGAGACCCGTCGCGCGCACGCTTGCCGAAATCGGCGATGGCGCCCTCGATCGCGGCGAAGCCCATCTGGTCGGCGTCGCGCAGCACCGGCACCACCAGGCCGCTCGCGCCGCCGATGGCGATGCCCATGTGGACGAAGTTCTTGTAGACGATGTCGTCGCCGTCGATCTCGGCGTTGACCGCGGGGAATTCCTTCAGCGCCACGCAGCAGGCGCGCACGAAGAAGGACATGAAGCCCAGCCGCACGCCCTTGTTCTTCTTTTCGAAGGCGTCGCGGTATTCGTTGCGCAGCGCCATCACCGCCGACATGTCCACCTCATTGAAGGTGGTCAGCATCGCGGCGTTGTTCTGCGCTTCCTTGAGGCGGGAGGCGATGGTCTTGCGCAGCCGCGTCATCCGCACGCGCTGTTCCCGCGGGTCATCGCCGCGCGCAGGCTTGGGCGCCGCGGGGGCAGGCGCCGGGGCGGCCGGACGGGCGAGGAAGGCCAGCACGTCGCCCTTGGTGATCCGGCCGTCCTTGCCGCTGCCGTCACCGACAGCGGCTGGGGTGACATTGTTCTCCTCGATCAGCTTCGCCGCGGCCGGCAGCGGCGCATGCGCCTGTCCGGTGGCGGGGCGGGAGACGGGACCCACGGGGCGCGGCGGCGGCACGATCCCCGCCGGCGGATTGGCGGCCGGTCGCTCGGGGGCTGGGGCGGCGGCAACCGGGGGCGGCGCAACCGGGGCAGGGGCAGCAGCGGGGGCGGGCGGAGCAACCGGCTTCGCCGTGGCTGCCGCGGCGCCCTGGACGTCCACCGAGCCGACGACCTCTCCGATCTTCACCTCGGCACCCTCGGCGATCAGGATCGCGCCCATGGTGCCGGTCGCCGGCGCGAGCAGCTCTACCGTGACCTTGTCGGTCTCCAGCTCAGCCACCGGCTGGTCCTGGACGACCTGGTCGCCGGCCTGGGAGAGCCAGCGCGAGATGGTGGCTGTGGCAATGCTTTCGCCCAGAGGGGGCACGACGATATCTGCAGGCAACTCAATTTCTCCCGTCCTGGTCAGACGTTCCGATAAAAAAGGGTGTTCCGGGGCTTATTCCAACGCGCTGGCAACCAAGGCGGCCTGTTCCGCCGCATGGGTCCGCGCGAGGCCGGTCGCCGGGCTTGCCGCGCCCTCGCGTCCCACGAAGCGCGGACGCTGCGCCTTGCCGCCGTTCCTGACCAGCACCTTTTCGATGCGGCGGTCGACGAACTGCCAGGCGCCCATGTTCTCGGGCTCTTCCTGGCACCAGATGACCTCGGCGTTGGAATAGGGGGCGAGGATGCGGCCCAGCGTGTTCTCCGGGAACGGATACATCTGCTCCAGCCGGATCAGCGCCACGTCGTCCGCCTTGCGTGCCCGCCGTTCGGCCAGCAGGTCGTAGTAGACCTTGCCGGTGCAGATCACGACCCGGCGCACCTTCTCGGGTGGGGCGATCGCGTCGGTTTCGGGGATGACGAACTGGAAGGCGCTGCCGTCGGCCATGTCGGCCAGGGGCGACACCGCGAGCTTGTGCCGCAACAGAGACTTCGGCGTGAAGATCACCAAGGGCTTGCGGAAGTTGCGATGAATCTGCCGGCGCAGCGCGTGGAAGTAGTTGGCTGGCGTCGTCAGGTTGCAGACATACATGTTCCGTTCGGCGCAGAGCTGGAGATAGCGCTCCGGCCGAGCGGATGAGTGCTCGGGGCCCTGGCCTTCGTGGCCGTGGGGGAGGAGGAGTACCAGGCCGGACATCCGCAGCCACTTGGTCTCTCCGCTGGCGAGGAACTGGTCGATGATCACCTGCGCGCCATTGGCGAAGTCGCCGAACTGCGCCTCCCACAGTACCAGCGTGCGCGGATCGGCGAGCGAGTAGCCGTATTCGAAGCCCAGCACGCCCGCTTCGGACAGCAGGGAGTTGTAGATCTCGATCTTCGCCTGGCTGGCGGCGATGTTGTTCAGCGGCACGTATTCATGCTGGTTGGTCTGGTCGATCAGCACGGTGTGGCGCTGGCTGAAGGTACCGCGCTGGCAGTCTTCCCCCGACAGCCGCACGCGGCTGCCTTCCAGCAGCAGGGTCCCGAAGGCGAGCGCTTCCCCGGTCGCCCAGTCGACGCCCTGTTCGGTGTCGACCATCGCCTGCTTGGCATCGAGCTGGCGGGCGATCTTGCTGTTGAGGTCGAAGCCCGCCGGCACGCGGGCGAGCGCCACGCCCACCTGCTTGAGGGTCTGGAGGGGAACGGCGGTCGTGTCCTCATGCCGCTCGAACTCGGTGTCCGCGGGGTGAAAGCCGGACCAGTGGCCTTCCAGCCAGTCGGCCTTGTTGGGCTTGTAGGATTTGCCGGCGGCGTTGGCGTCTTCCAGGGTGCGGGCGAATTCGTCCCACATCGCCTGGGCTTCGTTCGCCGGGACCGTGCCCTCGGCGGCCAGGCGTTCGGCGTACAGAGCGCGGGTCGTCTTCTTCTGCCCGATCGCGCGGTACATGATCGGCTGGGTGAAGGCGGGCTCGTCTGTCTCATTATGGCCGTGGCGGCGATAGCAGACGATATCCAGCACGATGTCGGTGGCGAAGCGCATGCGGAACTCGGCCGCCATGCGGGAGCAGAAGATGACCGCTTCGGGGTCGTCGCCGTTCACGTGCAGGATCGGCGCCTGGATCGATTTCGCGACGTCGGTGCAGTACAGGCCCGAATAGGCATGGGCGGGGACGGTGGTGAAGCCGATCTGGTTGTTGACGATCAGATGGATCGTCCCGCCGGTGCGGTAGCCGATCAACTGGCTCATGGCCAGGGTCTCATAGACCAGGCCCTGGCCGGCGAAGGCGGCGTCGCCATGCATCAGGATCGCCATGACCGAGGACCGGCGCTGCGTATCCCCGGCCCTGTCCTGGCGGGCGCGCACCTTGCCGACGACGACGGGATCGACCGCTTCCAGGTGCGACGGGTTGGGTTGCAGGGACAGATGGACGGTCCGCCCGGCGATCTCCATGTCGACCGAGGTGCCGAGATGGTACTTCACGTCGCCCGAGCCTTGGACGTCTTCGGGCTTGAAGCTCTCACCGCCGAACTCGGAGAACACCGCGGGCAAGGGTTTCTTGACGATATTGACCAGCGTGTTCAGTCGGCCGCGATGGGGCATGCCGATGGCGATTTCCTGCACGCCGGCCTGCGCCGCGGTCTCGATCATCGCGTGCAGGGAGGGGATGGTGACCTCTCCGCCTTCCAGGCCGAAGCGCTTGGTGGTGACGTAGCGACGCTGGCAGAAGGCCTCGAACCCCTCGGCTTCGGTCAGTTCGCGCAGGATCTTGCGCTTGCCGGCGGCATCGATGGCGTTCAGCCAAGGTGCGCCCTCCACCTTGCGCTGGACCCAGGATTTCTGCTCCGGGTCCTGGATGTGCATGAACTCGACGCCGATCGGGCCGCAATAGGTGTCGCGCAGGGTCCGCATGATCTCCCGCAACGTCGCGGTTTCCAGGCCCAGCACGTGGTCGATGAAGATCGGGCGGTCGAGGTCGGCGTCGGTGAAGCCGTAGCTGCGATAGTCCAGTTCGGCGTGCGGGGCGGGGATTTGCAGCCCCAGCGGATCCAGCCTGGCTTCGAGGTGGCCGCGCACGCGGTAGGAGCGGATCAGCATCAGGGCGCGGAGCGAGGCGATTGTCGCCGCGCGGACCTGTTCCGAGGACGGCGCACCGGCGGCGGAGGCCGCGGTGGGCCCGGGGGGGGCGGAATGGGGTGGCACCGGCTCGGAGACCTGCGGGGCCCAGGAGGCGCCGGTCGCTTCTTCCAGCACCGAACGCGCTTCGTCGTTCATGGCGGCGAACAGATCGCCGAAGCTCGGGTCGACCGACGAGGGGTCTGTTGCCCACCTTGCGTACTGCTCGCCCAGGAAAGCGGCATTCGCACCGCTGAAGGCAGACGCCAGGACGTCGATACCGGCCATCGCTCACCACTCCTTTTCACCGTCACCCAGATCATCGCAGCCGGTGGCGCCACGCTGATCACGCAAAGACCGCGCCAGGAGTACTGCTCCCAGCGCGGTGCTGATAGGTTCGGCGTTCATTCCGTGACCGCCGGGACCGTCCCCCGTCAGATGCGGCGGAACGTCCCGGGATTCAAGGCATTCGCGATCCGGATGCTATGATCCAGGTCAGCCGGGGTGTCCCGTTCAAGGCTGGGGCGGCTGTTCCGGCGGCGTCGTCGTGGGGCGCTGCCAGCGTTCGGACATGAACTGGTCGAACTCCGCCTTGTCCTTGGCCACCCGCAGGCGGTCGAGATAGGCCGCGAACTCCTGCTGTTCCTCCTCCAGCCGGCGGATCGTCTCCTGCCGGTACTCGTCGAAGGCACGGTTGCCCGAGGAGGGCGGGGCGCTGTTCCGGCCCGTATAGCGGTCCCGCCACATGGCCCAGGTGTTCATGGGGGAACGGCCCGGAAAGCCATTGCCCATAGGTCCCTCAGCCGTCGCGCGTCGTCCCCAGCATCCCATTTGTCCACTCCACCAAAGATAACCAAGCATCACAAGGCCGACCGGCCACCACAGAATGAAACCCAGCACGGTCGCGACGATCATCGGCGTGCGGCCGAAGCGGGATGGATCCCAGCGGGTGGAATCCCATCTCTCGTGCCAAGGCGGATCACGCCAACCGGGGCCCGATGCACCTTGGGATGTCCCCTGGTAGCCCCCATTGGGTCGGTTCCATCCGGTGCCCGTTCCCTGGGGGTTCCAGTTTGGGCTGCTACTCATGTCCTGCCCTCATGTGAATGTAAGATACATTTACATATGGGCCAAAACGGCGTCCGGTCAAGGGAAATCGGGAAAAAACGGTGGGGAGACGGCGATCCCGGGCGCGCAGCCCGGGATCAGGGCGCGAAGCCTATTCGGCGGCTTCGGCTTCCTCGTCGTTCTCATCCGAAGAGACCAGCATCGCGCTGGCGACCATGCCGGAATGCTCGCGGATCTTGGCCTCGATGACGGTCGCGATATCGGGATGGTCGCGCATAAACTGCTTGGCGTTCTCCCGTCCCTGACCGACTCGCTGGCTGTCGAAGCTGAACCAGGAGCCCGACTTCTCGACCACGCCGGCCT
>CANJSR010000089.1 GCA_947476855.1 Acetobacteraceae bacterium | reverse complement strand
GCGTCCGGGTCCAGGTCCTGTCCAGTTTCCAGGACCTGCCGGGCACGATGATGGTGGACGAGGACGAGATCGTGGAAAAGCAGAACGTTTCCGGCATTGCCTATTCGCGTGACGAGGCGAAGCTGACGCTGCGCCGGGTGCCGGACCGGCCGGGCATCGCCGCGACGATCTTCGGCGTGCTGGCCGAACAGAACGTCAATGTCGACATGATCGTGCAGAACACGTCCGCCGACGGCCTGACCGACATGACCTTCACCGTGGGCAAGGCCGACCTCGCGCGCGCCCAGGCGGCGATGGGCCAGGTCAAGGACCAGATCGGCTACGACCACGTGCTGGAAGACACCGACGTCGCCAAGATCAGCGTCGTCGGCGTCGGCATGCGCAGCCACGCCGGCATCGCCAACACAATGTTCCAGGCGCTGGCCGGCAAGGGGATCAACATCCAGGTCATCTCGACCAGCGAAATCAAGGTCAGCGTCCTGATCGCGGCGGAATACACCGAGCTCGCGGTCCGGGCCCTGCACACCGCCTATGGCCTCGATGCCAGCTGACCTGAACGAGATCCCGCGCGACGCCGCCTGGGCCGCCGCGCGCGCCGAACTGGACCGGCTGTGGGCGCGGGGCACCGCGTTCCTCGGCTGCGAATACGCCCTGCTGGGCGGCGCCATGAGCTGGGTGAGCGAGCGGCATCTCGTCGCCGCCATCTCCAACGCCGGCGGCTTCGGCGTGATCGCCTGCGGCTCGATGGGCCCCGACCTGCTGGCCCGCGAAATCGCCGCGACCCAGGCGCTGACGTCCAAGCCGTTCGGCGTCAACCTGATCACGATGCATCCGCAACTGGACGACTTGGTGAAGGTCTGCCTGGAGGCCAAGGTCACCCACGTCGTGCTGGCCGGCGGCATTCCGCCCGGCGGCGCTGTGCGCGCGGTCAAGGACGGCGGCGCCAAGCTGATCGCATTCGCACCGGCCTTGGTGCTGGCGCGTCGTCTGGTGCGCTCCGGCGCCGACGCGATCGTGATCGAGGGGTCGGAGGCCGGCGGCCATATCGGCCCCGTGTCGCTGACGGTGCTGGCGCAGGAAATCCTGCCCCATATCAAGGACGTGCCGGTCTTCGTGGCCGGCGGTCTCGGCCGCGGCGAAGCCATCCTCGCCTATCTCGAAATGGGCGCGTCCGGCGCCCAGCTCGGCAGCCGCTTTGCCGCCACGACCGAATCGATCGCGCACGCCAACTTCAAGCGCGCCTTCATCCGCGCCAATGCCCGCGATGCCATCCCGTCCATCCAGCTCGACGAACGCTTCCCGGTCATCCCGGTGCGCGGCCTGGTGAATGAAGGGACCAAGCGCTTCCTGGTCCATCAGGCCGAAACGCGGGACCGGTTCCAGGCCGGCGAACTGACCAAGGAAGAAGCCCAGCTCGCCATCGAGCATTTCTGGGCCGGGGCGCTGCGGCGCGCGGTCATCGATGGCGACGTGGAGAACGGCTCGGTCATGGCCGGCCAATCCGTCGGCATGGTTACGGCGGAGCAGACGACAGCCTCTGTCATCGCCGAACTGGTCGACCAGGCGGTCGCGGCGTTGCGCGCCCGCCGCCTGTAGCGGCGCATGGTCACCGCCCCCCGCCGCCTGCTCGCCCGCCTGCGGGACCTGCGCGCGGGCCGAACGGGGTCCGAGGGAGGCGGCCAATCGGGGGGCCAGAGCGGAGCCATGTCCGCGCTGGTGCGGCTGGTGGCCGCCGAACTCGTCAGCGAGGTCTGCTCGATCTACATCCACCGCCCCGGCGACCTGATGGAACTGGCCGCGACCGAGGGGTTGAACCCCGCCGCCGTCGGCCGCACCCGCCTGCGGGTGGGCGAAGGCATCGTCGGCCTCTGCGCCGCCACCGCCGCGGTGATGAACCTGCCCGACGCGCAGAACCATCCCGCCTTCGCCTATCGCGCGGAAACCGGCGAGGAACCCTTCGCCTCCATGCTCGCCGTCCCCGTCCGCCGCTCTGGCCGGACGCTCGGCGTCCTGGCGGTCCAGAACCGCGCGCCCCGCCATTTCAACGATGATGAGGTCGAGGAACTCGAAACCGTCGCCATGCTGGTGGCCGAGATGCTGTCGGCCGAGGGCGTGACCGATGCCCAGCTTGAAGGCGTGGGCGACACGGTGCCGCGGGTGTTCTCCGGCTCCACCCTGATGACCGGGATCGCGATCGGGCCGGTCGTGCTGCACGGCATGCCCACCGCCGCGATCCGGCTGCTGGCCGACGACCCCGACGCCGAACGCAAGCGCCTGCACGAGGCGGCCGATCGGATGCAGCGCGGCCTCGATGACCTGATCGCCGGCGTGCCCACCGCCAACGGTTCCGCCGATGCCTCCGCGTCGCGCGAAGTGCTGGAGGCCTATCGCCTGGTCGCCGCCGATGCCGGCTGGCTGCGCCGGGTGGAAGACGTGATCCGCGGTGGCCTGACGGCCGAGGCCGCGGTCCAGCGCGTCGCCAGCGACCTGCACGACCGCATGCGCCGGATCACCGATCCGTATCTGCGCGAACGCCTCGCCGATATCGAGGACCTGGCCGGCCGGCTGCTGATGACCCTGACCGGCGAAGGCATCCGCCCGCCAGTCGCCCCCGGCTCGATCCTGCTCGCCCGCCGCCTCGGCCCGGCGGAGCTGCTGGACTGGCACGCCGCCGGTATCGCGGGCGTCGCGGTCGAGGAAGCCAGCCCGTCCGGCCATGCCGCGATCCTGGCGCGCGCGCTGGATATTCCTGCCATCGGCTCGACGCGCGGGATGCTGGACACGGCGCAGAACGGCGACCTCGCGATCCTGGACGGGGATGAGGGGCAGCTGGTGCTGCGCCCCGAGGCCGAGGTGCGCCAAGTCTATGTCCGCGCGCTGGAGGTGCGGTCGGCGCAGCATGCCGGCTGGGCGGCGTTGCGCGACCGCCCGGGCGTCACACGCGATGGCGTGTCAGTGAAGCTGATGCTGAATGTCGGCCTCAGCCTGGAACTGCCGCAACTGGATCGCACCGGCGCGGACGGGATCGGGCTGTTCCGGACCGAGATCGCCATGCTCGCGCGCGGATCGATCGCGGATGTGGGCGAACAGGCCTCGATCTACGCGCGGACGCTGGATGCCGCGGGCAACCGGCCGGTGCTGTTCCGCACGCTGGACCTGGGCGCCGACAAGCTGCTGCCGGGGACGGTGTCGGAGGAGGAGAACCCAGCGATGGGCTGGCGCTCCATCCGGATCGGGCTGGACCGGCCGGCCCTGCTGCGGCGGCAGTTGCGCGCGCTGCTGCTGGCCGCGGGCGGGCGGCCGCTGTCGGTGATGTTCCCGATGGTGGCCACGGTCGCCGAGTTCCGCGCCGCCAAGTCGCTGCTGCTGGCCGAGGCGCGCCGCGTCCGCCCCGCCCCGTCCCACCTGTCGGTCGGCACGATGCTGGAGGTGCCGTCGCTGCTGTGGCAGTTGAACGACCTGCTGAAGGAAGCCGATTTCATCTCGGTCGGGTCGAACGACCTGGTGCAGTTCATCTTCGCCGCCGATCGCGGCACGCCGTCGCTGTACGACCGTTACGACCTGCTGTCGCAGCCGATGCTGGACCTGCTGGAGCAGTTGCTGATCAAGGCCGACGCCGCCGGGGTGCCTGTGTCCCTGTGCGGGGAAGCCGCGTCCCGGCCGCTGGAGGCGCTGGTGCTGACCGCTTTGGGCTTCCGGTCGCTGTCGATGCCGGCCAGCGGCATCCTGCCGGTGAAGGCGCTGCTGGGATCGGCCGATCTCGGGGCATTCCGGCCGGTCCTCACCTCCATCCGGCGCGCCGGCAGCGGGCTGGGCAGCCTGCGGGAACCGATCGTGACCTGGGCGCGGGAGCGTGGACTGCCGGTTTGATCCACCCGGCTGTCGGACGGTTTGCGATGGCCGGCGGGGCTTCGTAAGCTGGGCCAGGGGTTGCCGATCAATGGCGCCCGTCGTCCAGGAAACAGGATCACACGCATGAATCGTCTCGATGGAAAGGTTGCCCTGATCTCGGGCGCCGCCCGCGGCATTGGCGGGGAAACCGCCCAGTTGATGGCCCAGGCCGGCGCCAGCGTCGTCGTGGGCGACGTGTTGGATGAGCGCGGGCGCCAGACCGTCGCCGCCATCAATGCCGCCGGCGGCAAGGCCGAATACACCCACCTGGACGTAACGAAGGAGGAAGACTGGACCGCCGCCATCAACCTGGCGACCGGCCGGTTCGGCAAGCTCGATATCCTGGTCAACAACGCCGGTGTCTTCATCGGCAAGGGGATCGAGGAGATCAGCATGGACGACTGGAACAAGCTGGTCGCGGTGAACATGACCGGCGTGTTCCTGGGCACCAAGATGTGCGCCCAGGCCCTGCGCGAGTCGGCCCAGGGCAGTGAGCACGGCAGCGCCATCGTCAACCTGGCGTCGATCGCCGGGATCGTGGGCTCGCAGCTCGATCCGCTGTATTCCATGACCAAGGGCGGCGTGACGCTGTTCACCAAGTCGACGGCGCTGGAATTCGGCCGCAAGGGCTATCGGATCCGGTGCAACTCGATCCATCCGGGCGTGATCCAGACCGACATGGGGGAAAGCACCTTCGTCGCCCGCGCCCAGCGGACCGGCAGCAACGACACGGAATCGGCGCGCCGCACCGTGCTGGCGTCCGTGCCGTGGGGCCGGCTGGGCGTGCCGTCGGATATCGCCAAGGGGATCGTGTTCCTGGCCTCCGACGACGCCGGCTACATGAACGGCGCCGGCCTGATCGTCGATGGCGGCGTGACGGCGCAGTAGTCTCGGGCGCCCGACGGATTGGCCCGTCGACAGGATCTCGGGCGCCTGGTGTCTTATTGATTTCGCGCGCAGCCGCCACACCAACCCTGCGCGCATGTCAGGCGGCCGGACCCGTGACGGTCCGGCCGCACACGAAGCAGGAGCACGCGCATGGACATCCGTGTGACCCGCCTGACCGATACCCCGATCATCGGGCCGGACCTGCATCCCAGCCTGGGGGTGAACATCCAGGGCCCGTCGCTGATCCGCGTACCGGACTGGGTCGAGAACCGCCTCGGCGCCTATTACCTGTATTTCGCGGACCATAAGGGCAGCTACATCCGCCTCGCCTACGCGGATGACCTGGCCGGTCCCTGGCGCGTCCATGTCCCGGGCAGCCTGCATCTGGCGCGATCCGGGTTCCTGACGACGCCGCCCGCCGTCTCCCCCGACGATCTCGCGCGGTTCGAGGCGCAGTACCGGGCGCGCGGCATGGCGATCTCCCACGATGTGCTGTCCGAGATCACGACGCCGCACATCGCCTCTCCCGACGTTCACATTGACACCGCGAACCGGCAGATCGTGATGTATTTCCACGGGTTGGAGGGGGTCGGCCACCAGGTCTCCCGCGTCGCGCTCTCCCCCAACGGCATCGACTTCACCGCTCGGCCCGAGGTCATCGGCCGGTCGTACATGCGGATCTTCCAGCACGACGGCATGACCTACGCGCTGACGATGCCCGGCACGCTGTCGCGTTCGGCCGATGGGCTGGGCGGGTTCGAGGCGGGGCCGACATTGTTCAATCCCAACATGCGCCACGCCGCGGTCCTGAAGCGCAACGGGGCGCTATGGGTGTTCTGGACCCAGGTCGGCGACGCACCGGAACGCATCCTGCTGAGCCGCATCGGCCTGGACGGGGACTGGCAAGGCTGGCGGGACGAACCGCCGGTCGAGGTGATGCGGCCCGAGCTGCCCTGGGAAGGCGCGACGGCGCCGATGGTCGCCTCCGTCCGCAGCACGGCCTATGGGCTGGTCAACCAACTCCGCGACCCGGCGATTCATGAGGAGGATGGCGTGACCTATCTGCTGTATGCGGTGGGCGGCGAGAGCGGGATCGCCATCGCTCAGGTGGATTTCACGACCGGCAGGTGACCGGGGGCCGGTGAACCGGGGCTGGTGACCGGGCGGCGGCGGTCGAGGGGGCGGCAAGCCCCCAGCACGGCGGGACTTGCGAGGCCATGGCCCATCGTCGCCGTGGTGGGAAAGGTGCCTCGACTTGATCCTCGCCGTAGTGGACGCAGCCATGGCCCCTCCCCGTCGTGGTGGGCGCAGGCCCACCATCCACGCCTTTCGCGGCACGGCAAGAATGTGCGTCAGACGTCGTCCGGGCTGATCGTGCCGACCAGTTCGGCCGACCGCTGATGCACCTCCGCCTCGCGCTCCAGGTTCTTCGGGAAGCGGCTGCGGCGCGCCTGGATCAGGGTCTGCTTGGCCTGCGATTCGTGCCAGGCGCGGACGGCCAGAAGGGCGGCGTCCCAGCCGCGCTGGAATTCGGGCGTGATCTCGGGGGAAGGGTCGGGCATGAGGGGGCTGCCTGTCGGGTGGTTTCTCCGCCAGCCATAGCGCAATCGGCGCCCAGGCTCACGCACGGGGTTGGCCCGGCGTGCCCGCTGTGTCTACTCCGGTCTGGACACGCGCCCCGGCCAGGCGTTCAAATACCGCATGACCGACAGCATCAACGCCTTCGTCCCAGGCCCACGCATCCGCATCGACGGCGCGCCGGCCGGCCCCCTGCATGGCCTGACCTTCGCGGCCAAGGACCTGTTCGACGTGGCGGGAGTCCCCACCGCCGGCGGCAATCATGACTGGGCACGGGCGAACCCCATCCCCACCCGGCATGCCTGGGCGGTGCAGACCCTGCTCGATGCCGGCGCGACCCTGGTCGGCAAAACCATCACGGATGAGGTCTCCCTGGGCATCCTGGGAGAGAACGCGTTCGACGGCACGCCGTTGAACAGCAAGGCGCCGGACCGGGTGCCGGGCGGGTCCTCCTCGGGGTCCGCCGCCGCCGTCGCGGCCGGCCTGTGCGACACCGCTTTGGGCACCGACACCGGCGGCTCGGTGCGCGTGCCGTCCAGCTTCTGCGGGCTGTATGGCATCCGCCCGACGCATGGGCGGCTCGACCTCTCGGGCATGTTGCCGCAGGCACCGACCTCGGACACGACCGGCTGGTTCGCCCGCGACGCCGCCACCTTCGCCCGCGTCTCGACCGTGCTGCTGCGGGAGGCTCCGGCCGCCGCCCTGCCCACGACCCTGCTGATCGCCGTCGATGCCTTCGGTTTCGCCGACCCCGCGGTCGCCGCCGCGTTGCGCCCGATGGTCGAGCGACTGACCAGGCTGATCGGAGCGGCGCGGGAGGAGATCATGGCCCCGCCAGGCCTGTCCGTCTGGGCCCGGGCGCAGCGCACGCTGCAACCGGTCGAGGCCTGGAACACGTTCCGCCCCTGGGTGGAGCGGGACAATCCCCGCATGGCCTTCGGTGTCGCCCGCGGGCTGCTCACGGGCGCGCAGGTCTCGGCCGCCGACCATGGCTGGGCCGAGTTGATGCGCCGGGAGGCAAGGGGGCGGATGGCCTATCTGCTGCCGGCCGGCACGATCCTCTGCCTGCCGACCACGCCGTTCCCGGCGCCGCTGAAGGGGCTGTCGCTGCCGGTTCTGGGGCCGTTGCGGGACCGGATCACCTGCCTGTGCGCGCAGGGCGGGCTGACGGGCGTGCCGCAGGTCAATCTGCCCGGCGCGACCGTCGATGGCGCGCCGGTCGGGCTGTCGATCATCGGCGGACGCGGCACCGACGCCACGCTGGTCGCCGTGGCCCAGGCGCTGGCGGCGGGGTAACCGCTCAGAAGAAGCCGTGCAGGAACCAGCGCCGGTCTCCTGTGTCAGGGTCGGCGCCGTCGCCGCGGCGGAACAGCCAGAAGCGGCGGCCTTCCTCGTCCTCCACCCGGAAATAGTCGCGGACCGAGCGCATTTCCCCGTCCCGCTTCCACCATTCCCCGGCGATCCGCTCGGGTCCGTCGGCGTGGCGGACGCGATGGCGCACGCGACGCCAGGTGAAGGCGATGGGCGGGTGATCGGGCAGCAGAGCCATCGCCTCGATCGGCTGCGGCGGGTCCAACAGCCGCACCGGGCGCGGCAGATCGGCGGGCCAGGTCGTCCGCGGCTTGGGTGACAGCGGCGGGACCCGGCGCGCCGACCGCTCGGGCACGTCGCTTTCCACCGCTTCCGCGCGATAGACGGACGCGGCCCCCAGGCGGTTGGCCAGCCGGTCCACCAGCGGGCCGAGGTCTTGCTGGGCTGCGTCCCGTCCCGTGTCCGGCATCACGGCCTGCGCCTGGGCCAGGGGATCGGCCTGGAGGACGACCAGGCGCATCGCCTCCACCCCCAGGCCGGGGTCGATCCGTTCCAGCCGTTCATCCAGCATCCGGGCGAGGTGGCGTGGGTCGCGGCTGGCGCGGGCGGTGCCGACGCGCAGGGTGGGGATGGCGCCGTCAACCCGCTCGAACAGCAGGTCGAGCCGGCGCGCACCCTGCCCCGCCTGTTCCAGCGCCCCGCAGACCTCCCGCGTCAGGCGGGCGATCACGGCCGAGAAGGCCTCGGCGGTCAGCAACGGCTCGGGGAAGGCGAGGCGGGCCTGGATGAGGTCGGGCGGCACGAGGGGGATGATCGGCTCGAACACCGCGCCATGGGCCTGGTCGAGCCGGGCGGCGAGCAGCGGGCCGAAGCGGCGAACCAGCGGCGCGCGCGGGGCGGCGGTGAGGTCGCGGATCTGCTCGAACCCGAGGACGCGGAGACTGTCGATGAGGGCGCGGGGGAGGCGGAGGGCGTCGAGCGGGAGGGGGGCCAGGGCGGTGGCCTGGGCACCGGGGGGGATGATGATGGCGTCCAGCGGGGGGGTGGGAAGGACCCGGGGGGGGAGGGGGTGACGAGAGGGGACGGGCTGCCTGCAAGGCGGGGTGGCGACAATACGCTCCCTCCCCCCTTGCGGGGGAGGGTTGGGGTGGGGGGAGATACCCCCCAGTCCGTGCCGCGGCTTACCCCCCTCCCCGGCCCTCCCCCTCAAGGGGGGAGGGGGTGGGTTTGGGCTCACCGGACATGGGGTAGCATCGTGCGGAATTTTCCACCGCGCCCCCTCTCCCCTTGCGGGAGAGGGTTGGGGTGAAGGGGGAGACCCCACGGTCGGTACCGCGAGACCCCCCTCCCCGGCCCTCCCCCGCAAGGGGGGAGGGGGTGTTGGGGCAACTGCCGCGGAGGCCGCTGGCGTGCCCCAGCGGGCCATGGCCCAGGCGGCGCCGGGGGTGTCGGCGATCGCGGCGCGCGCGGTCAGGCCCTGTTCGGCCAGGCGACCCAGCAGGTCACGCAGCAAGCGGGCCTCCCCTCCGAACAGATGCGCGGTGCCGGTCACATCGATCCAGATCCCACTCGGCCAGATCCCGCCGGGGCCACCCCCACCAAGCCGCCCCCCCTCCACCGCATCCGGAGCCGTCAGGGGCGCATACCGCAGGCACCACCCCGCCAAACGGCGCAGGGCCGCCGCGTCTCCCGCCGGATCGGCGGGGCACACCACCAACCCCGGCACCATCGCCCGCGCCTGCGCCAGGGTCATGCCGGGGGACAGCCCGCCCTCGGCCGCCACCCTGTCGACCGCGGCCAGCACCAACCGATTACCCTCCTGGATCGAGGTCACCAACGGCCCGTCAGGCGAGCAGGCGCTGTGCTTCCGCAGCCGGTCGGTCGCGAATCTCGGCAACCAAAGCGAGACCACCCGTCGCATCCGCCCCCTCCACGATCCAGGCACCGGGTTCCCCGCCCCGGCAGCGCAGCAGCTCCAGCCGCCAGCGTGCCCGCCCCAGCCCTGGGGTCGCCGGCGCGTGCGGCAACGCCGGCGGAGAGGGCAAGGCCGTGACCCGCCAGCGCGTGACGGCGGCGGTCGGTTCGCTCAGCACCGGGTCGTCGAAGCCCTGGCTGCGGCGCAGGACGACGGCCAGGATGCCCGACTGCTCCGCCGCGAGTTGCAGCCGGCGGGACGCAACCAGGGTCAGCCGGCCCACCACCTCTCCGACCACCGAGACCAGACCGCGATGGCGCAACCCCTCCTCCATCGCAGCCAGCACGTCGCGCCCGGCCTCGGCGAAGATGATCCGATCGGGGGACAGGCCGGCGGCGGCGAGGCCCGGGGCAAACAGGTCAGCTTGGCGCAGCACCCACAGGACGGGCCCGTCCAACCGCGCCAGCAGCCCGGCCATGAACAGGGTCGCGGCCGCCGCGTGCTCGGTATCCGGGCCGGCGCCCATCGCTTCGTGCAGCGCCCCGCGCGCCAGCCCGCCCGCCGGCAAGGCCTGGTCGATCGCCGGAACACCGGTGCATGCCACCAGCCCGGCTTCGGTGCCCGCACCCCCACGCTCGATCCGCGCGATCTTTTCCCGCAGGTCGCGGATCAGGCCGGTGCGCGTGGGGGGATGCGGGTTAGAGAACATAATAGGAACATTAACCTGCCCCCAACCCGAGAGTCGAGTCCGAAATCTCCCCCACCCAGGGCAATCGCGCTTGACTCCGAAACGGCTCCTCCCGTCCTGGCCGGGCTCGACCCGGCCATCGCCAGGAACTCCGTTGATGGTGCTTTCACATGATTCCAAACGACTGCGTGCCTGGCGATGGGCGGGTCAGGCCCGCCCATGACGGAAGGCGGCCAGATGCGATTACCCTGATCCCCCACCCTCGACAGCCAGACCCGAACCGTCGATGATCCAGGAACGAAAAAACGGGAGGGATCAGATGCGGATCGCCATCATCGGCCAGCAGGATTTCGGCAAGGCCGCGCTGGAAGCATTTCTCGCGCGCGGGGACGACGTCGCCGCCGTGTTCTGCGCGCCCGAAAAGGGCCGGCCCGATCCCCTGCGACTCGCGGCCGAGGCCGCCGGCATCACGGTCCACCAGTTCCCCAAGCTGACCGACCCGGAAGCCCAGGACGCCCTGCGCGCCGCCAATGTGCAGATCGGTGTCATGGCCTATGTCACGCAGTTCGTGCCGCAGGATTTCTGCAACATCCCCAAATTCGGCATGATCCAGTTCCACCCCAGCCTGCTGCCGCTGCACCGCGGCGCGTCGTCCATGAGCTGGTCGATCATCCTGGGCCGCACGGAAACCGGCTTCTCGATCTTCCGCCCGACCGACGGGCTGGACGAAGGCCCGGTCATCCTCATGCGCTCGGTTCCCATCGAGCCGGAGGACACGCTGGGCACCCTCTATTTCGGGAAAATCTTCCCGATGGGAGTCTCGGCCCTTGTCGAGGTCGCTGACATGGTCATCGCCGGCAAGGCCCCGGCGCTGGCGCAGTACGAACCGAACGCGGGATACGAGGGGATCATCCGCGACGCCGAATCCTGCATCAACTGGGCCAACCACGTCGACATCACCTACAACCTGATCCGCGGCTGCAATCCGGCCCCGGGCGCCTGGACCACGCACGAAGGCAAGAAGCTGTTCCTGTTCGAGTCGACCAAGCGCATCGCCCGCACCTTCAGTGAGGTGAAGGGCAAGAAGATCGGGCAGGTCGTGGCACAGAACGGCTCCAGCCTGGTGATCCACGGTCAGGGCGGTTTCATCGAGGTCCACCGCGCTCGGCTTGACGGCGGCAAAAAGGTCGCCGCGGCCGAAGCCGGCATCCCGGTCGGCACGATCCTGGGGTCGTAATCATACCGGTAATTTTGCGTTCGGGTCGTTGCCGATTGTCGCCGCCGGCTGTAGCGTCTGCACGAACGTAAAATTGCCGGGTCACGTCGTTGCCGCATCCCCGCACGCTTTTGGCCGCCGCGGCGATCCTGATCGCCGGGTCCGCCGCCGCTCAGGACCTCACGGTCGTGACACGCGGGGAAACCTTGCGCGTGCCGATGCGGGAGGTCTTCCTGCACCCCTTTACCCTGTCGACCGACATCCCCATCCGGCATGAGATGTGGGAGGGCGGGATCGACGCGCTCCGCGCCCAGGCAAAGGCCGCCGACAATACCTGGGACCTGGTGCAGGTCGATGCCAGCGAACTCGCCATCGGCTGCGCCGAGGGGCTGTTCGAGAAGCTCGACTGGGCGGCGATCGGCGGCAAGGACCACACGATGACCGCCGGCGTCAGCGACTGCGGCGTGGGCGCCCTGCTGTCGAACATGGTCCTGGCGTGGGACCGCGACAAATTCCCCGCCACCCCGACCTGGGCCGATTTCTGGGACGTGGCGAAATACCCCGGCAAGCGCGGGCTGCGGCAAGGCGTGCGCGGCACGCTGGAAATCGCGCTGCTCGCCGATGGCGTGGCCCCGGCCGACATCTACAAAACCCTCGCGACGAACGAGGGCGTGGACCGCGCCTTCCGCAAGCTGGATCAGCTCAAGCCCTACCTCGTGTGGTGGCAGACCGAGGCGGACGCCGTCCGCATCCTGGGCTCGGGCGACGTGCTGATGACCAGCGCGCCGAGCGGCCGGGTGGTGACGGCGAACCGGGGGGAAAAGCGGAATTTCGGGCTCCAGTGGACGGCCAGCCTGTATGAGGTGCAAAGCTGGGCGATCCTGAAGGGCAGCCCCGAGGTGCGGCAGGTCCAGCAGGTGCTGTGGTTCATGGGCACGACCGCGATCCAGGCCCGGTTCCTGCGGCTGACCGGCGAGTCCGGCCTGGCGCGCGGGATCAATGACGGGCTGCCGGCCGACATCGCCGCAATCTCTCCCACCGCGCAGGCGAACATCAACGCCGGGATGCGGGTGGATACGGGGTTCTGGAACGACAACCTGGCCAAGCTGCGGCAACGGTTCGAGGCGTGGCAGGGGCGGTAGGGCTGGCCGCGCCCCGCGGGGCTTTGGCTCGAATATCTGAAAACCGCTATCGGCTACTGAAAAGCAGGTACCAAACAGCCCGTCATCTGAAAATCAGTAGCACGGGGTATCAGGGCCTCCGCAGATGGATTTTTCCCATCATTTCAACCATCTGCGTGCTTGGCGATAGGCGGGTCCAGCCCGCCTATGACGACCGGGGGCGCGCGCCTATCCCCCCAGCTTCTTCCCTCCGCACGCATAAACCGACCACGCGTTGTTCAGGAAGAAATCCCGCCGCCGCTGTTCCCCCACGCCCGGCGGCAAGACCTGGGACGGATCGTCATAGTCCCAATGCGGATAATCGGTCGCGAACAGCAGACGGTCCCAGCCGATCCAGTCCATCGTCTCCAGGACGCGGGTCTTCTTCTCCGGCTCCTCCATCGGCTGGGTCGTGACCCAGACATGCTCCCG
>CANJSR010000088.1 GCA_947476855.1 Acetobacteraceae bacterium | reverse complement strand
GCTGGCCCAGAAGCCGACTTTGCTGCTGCGCTATACGCGGCTGATGTTCACCGAATACCTGCGGAAACGGATGCAGGACCTGCTGGGCTATGGTCTGGCGATGGAGGGTCTGGCGCTGATGGAACAGACGGAAGAGCCGAAGTCGTAGCCTGCGGGCGTTGGGGGCTGGTTAGCAGCCCCCGGTCATGCCGGGCGCTGGCCCGGTATCCACGACTTTCTCCTGTTGCCAACAGGCAAGTCGTGGGTGGCGGCCCTTCGGCCGTCATGACGGAGGGTGGGCGGCGGGCGCCCTACCGAGCGACGGGAGACAGGCGCAGCAGGCGGCCCCGGTCCTCATCGGTCAGCAGATAGACCGCGCCATCCGGCCCCTGCCGCACGTCGCGGATGCGGGTGCCCATGGCGATCCGTTCCTCGGCCACGAAGACGCCATCGCGCAGCGTGACCCGCGCGATCGCCGCGCCGCGCAGGGCGCCGATCAGCACCGAGTCGCGCCATGCCGGAAACAGGTCGCCCGTATAGATCGCCATGCCGGACGGCGCGATCGAGGGTACCCAGAAATGCACTGATCCCGCCAGGTCGGGCCGCGTCGTCGGCTCGGGGATCGAGGCAAGATTGTAGTGCGTGCCCCAGCTCACCAGCGGCCAGCCGTAGTTCTTCCCCGCTTCCGACTGGTTGAGTTCATCCCCGCCGCGCGGTCCCATCTCGGCGATCCACAGCGCCCCTGTGCGCGGATGCAGGGTCGCCCCCTGGATGTTGCGATGGCCGAGCGACCAGATCTCGGGGCGGACGCCGGGGCGGTTCAGGAAGGGGTTGTCGCGGGGGATCGTGCCATCGGGGTTGATCCGCGCGATCTTGCCCAGAAGGCTGCCCGGGTCCTGCGCCGGGTCGAATTTGTATCGGTCTCCCAACATGACGAACAGCGTGCCGTCACGGGCGAAGACCAGGCGGGCGCCGAAATGGTTGGGGCCGTCCACCTTCGGCTGCTGGCGGAAGATGACCGACACACCCTCCAGCATCGTCCCGGCGTCATTCAGCCGGCCGCGCGCGACGGCGGTACCGGCGGTGTCGTTCGGCCCGCCTTCGGCATAGGCCAGGAAGACCAGGCGGCTCACCGCGAAATCAGGCGCGAGCACGACGTCCAGCAGTCCCCCCTGCCCCCGCGCGACCACGGCCGGCACGCCCGAGACCGGTGCGGAGATGCCACCGTCACGGGAAACGACCCGCAGGCGGCCCGGCCGCTCGGTCACCAGCATCCGCCCGTCGGGCAGGAACGCCAGGGCCCAGGGATGCTCGAACCCCTGAGCAATAACCTGGACCCGCACCGGTCCGGCCTCGGTCGCCAGCAGGCGTTCGGTCTGGGCATGCGCGGGTGCCACAAACAGCACGAGCGCAAGCAACACGGCGAACAGACGCATCTAGGCCTCCGGCGGATGTCTCCTCCATCCTACCCCGGACCAGCCGCGATACCTGCCCAAAATCCGCCGGAGCGGACGGGATCAGACGACCGTGAAGGCAGGCTGGCGTGCCCAGGCAGGCTGGCGGAGGTCACCGCGGACATGCGCGCCATTCTCGGGCGACAGCGCGTTGGTCACCGCCATCCACGGCATGCCGCGGGCACGGAACACATCGGCCAGGGTCGCCATGGTCGTGTCATCCCGCCAGGTCCACAGACGCTCGATCAGCGGTTCGAAGGTCCGCGTCCATTCCGGCCCGGTCGATCGCGCCGGGGAAAAGGTCTCGATCAGCGCGACCAGATCCCCGATGCTGGCGGACCGTACGGCTCGCCGCATCTGGTCCTCGCTGAGGCCGAGCGTAACGGCGGCGGCGTTGCGCACGCGCCAGACTTCGGCGAGGGTCATTGGGTCATCGCTCATGATCGGTCCTCAGGCTTGGCCGGGTTTGAAGTGGTCCACGAAGACATTGTAGCAGTCATGGCTCAGGGCCCGTTTCACGTAGCGGGACTGGTGCTTGGCGTAGCCACGGATGATGTCGTCGCGGCGGGATGTCTTGTTGGCGCGGTATTCCTCCAGCGAGGAACTGCAGTTCCGCATCACATGCGGGTCGTTCTGCCAGTGGCAGGCGGCATAGGTGATCGTGTCCATCAGCTCATGCCGTTCACTGGTCCGTTCCAGATAGGAATCGACCAGAGCGCAGGATCGGGGGGCGTCCTGGGCCAGCACGTGCTCCTTCAGGATCGGCAGCATCCGGTCCACGGCGATGCCGTCGGCCCAGCCGCGGAAAGTGCGCCGGTGCTCCAGTGCCGTCTTCGGGTCGCGCGGGAAGTTGGCGTTGGAGCGAATGGTGTCGTTCATGAACCTGGCACCCATGAAGATGCCTTTCACGTGGTGCGGATTGTCATGGTTACGTATCCACGACAGCACGACGTTCATGTAGTCGAGCGCATGGGTAGGATGCAGGAAGGCGTTCGGATGTTCCAGCACGTCGATCAGATAGCGCTGGAAGCAGACCATCACCGCGTCGCCCACGTCCAGCGTGCCGGCGCCGCGCTTGAAGAAGCCCATGATCGCCGCGTTCACATCGAACGGCCCGCCCCACAGGATCGCTTCCGTCAGGATATCCAGGTCCCGTTCGGTTAGCGGCTTGTCCGACCGGCGGGGGATATCGGCGTGCTTCGGAATTTCCATCCGGCAGATGTTGCTGATTTCCGTCCACAGCCCATACAGGCGCGGGGAACAGCCAAGGTCGGGCACCACCGTGTAGATCAGCTCATGCGCGTTGTCCCAGCCGAGGTAGTCGGCCATGTCGACCAGCGCACGAGCCCGCAGCGCCTTGTGGCCGATGTTCTGGTAGCCGCCGCGGTTGATGATCGTGTCTTGCAGGTCGGTGATGCCGGCGAACAGGATCGCGTTCTTCAATTGCTCGCGGTTGGCCGGGTCCTTCGCCAGACCCAGGAACAGCCCGTAGGCTTCGGCCTTGTCGCCCTCGGCGATGGCCCAGTTCATCCGGCCGAGGCGTTCCTCGACGGACCCGCCCTCGATCGGAGCGTGATCCTCGAAGTAGATTTTCGGCGCGTTCCAGGCCGGGCCGTCGAAGCGGTTGACGTGTTCATCAGGGCCGGGGAACTGGCGGTTGCATTGCTCGCCGTCGCGCGCGTAGTGGCCGGGGAACTCGCAGACCACCTGTTCCCACACGTTCAGGCCCTGCGGCACGTACCACATGGCCTGGATGTTCGGCAGGATGCCTCGCTTGCCGCCGAGTTCCCCCATCAGGGAGATCGCGCCGCGCCAGCCCAGGATCGTGTGGTCGTAGTTCACCCCGCGCAACTCACCGCTCGGCAGGCGCATCAGATGAGAGGGCACCTGGACATAGGGGGCGGCGGCCGAGATCGCTTCCTGGATCATGGATTTGAGGGGGCGGTTCTGCTCGGTCACCAGACGGCAGAACGTTTCCGTCGCCTCCCGATAGCGTACGCCCTGGATTTCATCTCGCAGCCGGTCGACCGACGGCGCGCCTGCCATATGGCCCATGGATAATCCCCCTCTTTCTCCGGTCCTTTGACCGATGTCCGGCTTGTGCACCCCGGCCGGGCGGGGCCGCCTGGGCAGTGTTTGGCCAGGTGATCGCGGCTGTCGTTGATCCAGATCAAGCGACCGGTGGCGATTGCGCGCACAAGGGTCACGCTGGCGGCTTCGATTTCCTGAACGCCACGGGGTGCGCGGGGACTATCATCCGTTTCGGCGCGCCGCTTCGTGTCCCCCACAAGGAGTTGCAAGCGAAACCATGATCAGCATCGGCAACATCTGGGTGAAGCGCGGGGCGATCCTGGTGGTCCTGCTCGTCCTGGGCTTCTTCGCCTGGCGGTATTTCCAACCCGCCGCCCTGCCCGCCGGCATCGCCAGCGGCAATGGCCGGATCGAGGCCGTGGAGATCGACGTCGCCACCAAGGCATCAGGCCGGATCAAGGAAATCCTGGCCAATGAGGGCGACTTCGTCACCGCCGGCCAGATCGTGGCGCGCATGGACACGGCGGTGCTGGAGGCGCAGCGGCGCGAGGCCGAAGCCCAGCTTCGCCGTACCATCATCGGGATCGCGACGGCGCGCAGCCATGTGGCGCAGCGGGAAGCCGAGATCACCGCCGCCCGCGCCGTCGTCGAGCAGCAACAATCCGACTACGACGGCGCCCAGCGCCGCCTCGCCCGATCGGAGGAACTCGCCCCCCTCGGCGCCACCCCGATCCAGAAACTGGATGATGACCGCGCCGCATTCCAGCATGCCAAGGCCGCGGTTGCGATCGCCCGGGCGCAGGTGGCGGCGGCCGAGGCGGCGCTGAACACCGCGCACTCCGAGGTCATCGGCGCCGAATCGGCCGTCGACGCGACGCGCGCGACGATCGAGCGCATCCAGGCCGACCTCGACGACGGCACCCTGCGGTCGCCGCGGAATGGGCGGGTGCAGTATCGCGTGGCGCAGCCGGGGGAAATCCTGCCGGCGGGAGGGCGGGTGCTGAACCTGGTCGACCTCGGCGATGTCTACATGACCTTCTTCCTGCCGACCGCGGCGGCCGGGCGGGTCGCGCTGGGGACCGAGGTGCATCTCGTACTCGACGCGGTGTCGCAGTACGTGATCCCCGCCCAGGTGTCGCTGGTGGCCGATGTCGCGCAGTTCACCCCGAAAACCGTGGAAACCCAGGAGGAGCGGCTGAAGCTGATGTTCCGGGTGCGCGCCCGGATCGATCCTGACCTGCTGAAGCAATATATCCGCCAGGTGAAGACCGGCCTGCCCGGCATGGCCTATGTGCGGCTTGATCCCAAGGTCCCCTGGCCGGCGGCGCTGGAGATACGGCTGCCGCAATGACCGCGCCCGCCCCGCCGGCCGTGACCCTGCTGGGGGTCACCCAGCATTTCGGCAAGGTCCGCGCCCTGGACGTCGCCGACCTTGCCATCCCCGCCGGCTGCATGGCCGGCATCATCGGCCCCGACGGCGTCGGCAAGTCGACCCTGCTGGCCCTCATCGCCGGCGCCCGGGCCGTGCGGACCGGCCAACTTCATGTCCTGGGCGGCGACATGCGGGACGCGCGGGTGCGGCGAAGCATCGGGCCGCGCATCGCCTACATGCCGCAGGGGCTGGGCAAGAACCTCTATCCGACCCTGTCGGTAGCCGAGAACATCGACTTCTTCGGCCGCCTGTTCGGCCACGACCGGGCGGAGCGGGAACGCCGGATCGCCGAACTGGTCGCCAGCACCGGCCTGGCCGCCTTCACCGCCCGCCCCGCCGGCAAGCTCTCCGGCGGCATGAAGCAGAAGCTCGGCCTTTGCTGCGCGCTGATCCACGACCCGGACCTGCTGATCCTCGATGAGCCGACGACCGGCGTTGATCCGCTGTCGCGCCGGCAGTTCTGGGACCTGATCGCCCGCATCCGCGCCGGCCGGCCGGCCATGAGCGTGCTGGTCGCCACCGCCTACATGGAGGAAGCCGCCAGCTTCGACTGGCTTGCCGCGATGGATGACGGCCAGGTGCTGGCCACCGGCACCGCGCAAGGCCTGATGGAGAAAACCGGCACGACGTCCCTCGACGCCGCCTTCATCGCCCTGCTGCCAGCCGCCAAGCGCCAGGGCTACAAGCCCGTCGCCATCCCCCCGCGCGATGCCGACGGCGATGGCGTGGCCGCGATCGAGGCGCGCGGGCTCACCATGCGCTTCGGCGATTTCGTGGCGGTCGATCATGTCAGCTTCCGCATCGCGCGGGGGGAAATCTTCGGCTTCCTCGGGTCGAACGGCTGCGGCAAGACGACGACGATGAAGATGCTGACCGGGCTGCTGCCGGCCAGCGAGGGGGAAGCCTGGCTGTTCGGCCAGAAGGTCGATGCGCGGGACATGGAGACACGCCGCCGCGTTGGCTACATGTCGCAGGGTTTCTCGCTCTATTCCGAGCTGACCGTGCGGCAGAACCTGGAACTGCACGCCCGCCTGTTCCGCCTGCCGGCGGCGACGATCCCGGCCCGGGTCGCGGCGATGGCCGAGCGGTTCGGGCTGGAAGGGATTTTGGAGGCGGTGCCGGATGGGCTGCCCTTGGGTCAGCGCCAGCGCCTGTCGCTCGCGGTGGCGATGATCCACGAACCGGAAATGCTGATCCTGGACGAGCCGACCTCGGGTGTCGATCCGATCGCGCGTGACGCGTTCTGGGAAATGCTGATCGAGCTTTCGCGGCGCGACAAGGTGACGATCTTCATCTCCACTCATTTCATGAGCGAGGCGGAACGCTGCGACCGGGTTTCGTTGATGCATGCCGGCAAGGTGCTGGTCAGCGACACGCCCGCCGGGCTGATCGCGACGCGCGGCGTGACGACGCTGGAGGACGCGTTCATCGCCTATCTGCAAGAGGCCGTCACCGACTCCCCCCCTCCGCCCCCGGCGGCGACCACGGGGCCTGTCGCGGAACACCCCCGGCCGCGGGGCTTCGATCCGCGCCGGCTGTTCAGCTACACGCGGCGGGAAGTGCTGGAACTGCGCCGCGACCCGATCCGCGCCATGTTGGCGCTGGTCGGCAGCGTGATCCTGATGCTGGTGATGGGCTATGGCATCACCATGGACGTGGAGGATCTGTCCTTCGCCGTGCTCGACCGAGACCAGACCGTGACCAGCCGGGACTACACGCTCAATCTCTCCGGTTCCCGCTACTTCATCGAGCATGCGCCGATCACCGACTATGACGATCTCGACCGGCGGATGCGGTCGGGGGAGCTGAGCCTGGCGCTGGAAATCCCGCCTGGCTTCGCCCGTGACCTCGCACGCGGCGGGCCGGCGCAGATCGGCGCCTGGATCGATGGCGCGATGCCGTCGCGGGCCGAGAACGTGCTGGGCTATGTCGGCGGGATGCATGGGCACTGGCTGGCCCAGAAGGCCACCGGCCTGCCCGGAACCATCACGACCGGGCTTTACGCAATCGAGACCCGGTTTCGCTACAACCCCGACGTCAAGAGCCTGGTCGCGATGGTGCCGGCGATGATCCCGGTCCTGCTGATCCTGATCCCGGCCATGCTGACCGCCCTGAGCGTGGTGCGGGAGAAGGAGCTTGGCTCCATCGTCAATCTCTACGTGACCCCGGTCACCCGGCTGGAATTCCTTCTCGGCAAGCAGATCCCCTATGTCGGGCTGGCGATGCTGAACTTCCTGCTGCTGACCGGGCTGGCGGTGACGCTGTTCGGCGTGCCGCTGAAGGGCAGCTTCCTCACGCTGGCGCTGGCGACCCTGCTTTATGTGATCACCACGACCGCGCTGGGGCTGCTGATCTCCACCTTCATGAAAAGCCAGATCGCGGCGATCTTCGGCACGGCCGTGCTGACGATCCTGCCGGCAGTGCAGTTCTCCGGCCTGATCAACCCCGTGTCATCGATGGAGGGGGCCGGCGCGCTGATCGGCCAGATCTTTCCCACCGCGCCCTATATCATCATCACCCGCGGCGTCTTCTCCAAGGCGCTGGGCCTGGCGGACCTGCAACCGTCCTTCCTGCCGCTGCTGATCGCCGTGCCGGTCCTGATCGGTCTGAGCGCCCTGCTGTTGAAGAAGCAGGAGGGCTGAACGATGCCGTTATCGAACATCCTGCATCTGGGCGTGAAGGAACTCCGCAGCCTGGCGCGCGATCCGGTGATGATGATCATGATCATCTACTCCTTTACCTTTGCCATCTACACCGCCGCGACGGCGATGCCCGAGACGCTGAACAAGGCCGCGATCGCGATCGTGGACGAGGACCGATCGCCACTGTCCATCCAGATCGCCGATGGCTTCGTTCCGCCGTTCTTCCAGCCGCCGGCACGGATCACGCATGCCGAGATGGACACGCGGATGGACGCGGGTCTGGACACCTTCGCGCTGGATATTCCCCCGGGCTTTCAGCGCGACCTGCTGGCGGGGCGGCGGCCGGTGATCCAGTTGAACGTGGATGCCACCCGCATGAGCCAGGCCTTCGCCGGCAGCGGCTATATCCAGTCGATCGTCGCCGATGAGGTGCGGCGCTTCGCCGAACACCACCACGCCGCCGCGGAGTCTCCGGTCGAAATCGTGGTGCGCGCCCGCTTCAATCCGTCGCTGAACCGATCCTGGTTCGGCTCGGTCATGGAGGTGATCAACCAGGTCACCATGCTGTCGATCGTCCTGACCGGCGCCGCCCTGATCCGGGAGCGGGAGCACGGTACGATCGAGCATCTGCTGGTCATGCCCGTGACACCGATGGAGATCATGGTGGCCAAGGTCTGGTCGATGGCCCTGGTCGTGCTGGTCGCCTGTGCCTTCGCTCTGATGGTGGTCGTGCGCTGGCTGCTGGCAGTGCCGATCGAGGGGTCCGTCGCGCTGTTCCTGGCCGGGGCGACGATGCATCTGTTCGCCACGACCTCCATGGGCATCTTCCTGGGCACGATCGCCCGGTCGATGCCGCAGTTCGGGCTGCTGCTGATCCTGGTGCTGCTGCCGCTGGAGATGCTGTCCGGCGCCACCACCCCGCGCGAGAGCATGCCCGGGGCGGTGCAGTTCGTTATGCTCGCGGCGCCGACGACCCATTTCGTGGCGCTATCGCAAGCGATCCTTTACCGCGGCGCCGGGTTCTCGGTCGTCTGGCCGCAGTTCGCGGCGCTGGGGGTCATCGGGTCAGTGCTGTTCGGCTATGCGCTCATGCGGTTCCGCGCCACGATCGGGAACATGGCCTGATGGCTCAGGTCACCAGCGCACCCGCGCCCTCGGTCACCAGGTCCCAGTCATCGACGTTGCGGTCGTTCGGCGCGATCAGCAGGTGATCGACGCCGATCGCGGCGTAGCTGTCGACCAGTTCCCGCAGCACGCCGCGATCCTTGCCGTCCCACTGCACGCGCATCGAGATGGTGAAGGACGCCTCGGGCCGTTCGGCGCGGAGCCGCGTGATCATAGGTTCCGCCTGGGCCGGGGTGTGGCCGCTGCCGTGCCAGCCGTCGCCGATGCGGATCGTGCGCTTGATCGCCGCATCGGAGCTGCCGCCGAACCACAGCGGGATCGGGCTGACCGGCAAGGGGGTCATCGTCATGCCCTCGATCACCGAAGGGATGTAACGGCTTTCGAAGGTCACCGGGTCCTGGGTCCAGACGGCGCGCATCATGGCCAGCCCTTCATCGAGACGCCGACCGCGTTCCTTGAAGGGCACGCCCAGGGCAGCGAACTCGGGTTCCAGCCAGCCGGAGCCGGCGCCCAGGATCAGCCGCCCCTCGGAGAAATTATGCAGCGTCGACAGTTCCTTGGCCAAGGGCAACGGATGGCGCATCGGCAGCACCAGGACACTGGTGCCGAGCTTGACGCGCTTGGTGACGGCGGCGGCCCAGGTGAGGCTGAGGACAGGGTCGAAGAACAGCGGCGAGCGGGGGAATTTGTCGCGCGGGACGATGATGTGCTCGCTGACCCAGACGTCCTCCAGGCCCAGGTCCTCGGCCCGTTCGGCGTGGCGGCGAATCAGGGCCGGGGTCGCCTGCTCACCCGCGTGGGGAAGATGGATGCCGTATTTCATGGACGCCTCCTGGTTTCCCGGCACGGTACCACAAGGGCAGGCGGACGCCACTGTTTCCGGGGCTACGGTTTCCGGGGGGCGGACGGATCGACAACAACGCGGGGGCGCCAGATAATCACGGCCGACTGAAGGGATGAACGAAATGGGACGTCTGAGCGGCAAGGTTGCGATCGTGACGGGGGCTGCCTCGCGCGGCGAGGGGGTGGGCAACGGGTCGGCCACGGCCACGCTGTTCGCGCGGGAGGGCGCCAGCGTTGTGCTGGTCAACCGCAAGGAAGACCGCGCCAAGGCCCTGGAAGCCGCGATCCGCGCCGAGGGGGGCGAGGCCACCGCCTTCGCCGCCGACGTGACCCAGCCCGAGGCGGCCGAGGCGGTCGCCGCCTTCGCGATGGAACGCTATGGCCGGCTCGATATCCTGCAGAACAATGTCGGCATCGGCCGGCCCGGATCGGCCGAGAAGATCACCCTCGCCGACTGGAACCGCGTGTTCCAGACCAACCTGACCTCCGCGCTGCTCTGCACCCAGGCCGCCATTCCCCGGATGCGGGCGAGCGGCGGCGGGTCGGTCATCAACGTGTCGTCCATCGCCGGGGCGACCGGGCTGATGACACCGCCGGACGTGCCGGGCGCGGTCGCCTACACCACCACCAAGGCCGGCCTGCACGGGTTTACCTTGTCGGTGGCGGCCGAGTTCGCGCGGGAGGGCATCCGCTCCAACTGCCTGGTAGTCGGCACCGTCTATACGCCGATGGTGGCCTATCTGGGGGAGGAAGCGCGCGACCGCCGCCGCCTATCCGTGCCGTTGCAGACCGAGGGCACCGGCTGGGACGTCGCCCATGCCGCGGTCTTCCTGGCGAGCGACGAGTCCCGCTGGATCACCGGCGTGATGCTGCCGATCGATGGCGGGGTCCTGGCGACCCACCCCTGGCCGCGATAAGCGGGCTAGGCGGGAGAACCGACCGGGCGGTGGTACTGCGGTGCCTCCCGCCGGTCGGTCAGGCCGTAGTCGCGGACGATCCGCACATCCAGCCGGCTGGTGCCGCCGATCGGGGACCAGGCTCCCATCGCGGCGGCGTCGGGCCAGGACAGCAGCATCAGGCTCGTCCCCGGGATGGTGATGCCGTCGTAAAGGTCCCAGTCGACGACGCTGGCGGGAGGCTCCACCGACGGGGTTTCGATCAGGCTGACGGCGCGGGACAGTCCGGTTTCGGTCTCATCCAGCCGCGATTGCGGCAGATCGGAGCCGTCGCGGCGCACGACCTCCCCCACCCGCAGGTGATAGTCCTGGAACACGGCTTGCCGGCCCGCGGTCTGCACGGCGTGATGGGCCGCCTGGGTGCGCCAACGGATCACCGCCTTCTCGTCCCGCCACAGCGACAACGACAACAGCCGCCCCGGCACGCGCCGGCTGTTGAAGCGGCGGTTGTCGAGGAACCCCTCGATCCGGGTCAGTTCCGGGCGCAGGGCGGCCGCATGGGCCAGGTAGTCGTCCCAGCGCTCGGGCTTCGGCTCGACTTCGAAGATGACGGCAAACATCGGAGCACCCGGTATCGCTGTTGCTAGGCCGCGAGCATCCGCCCGCGATTCCGCTCCGCCAGCAAGGGCCGGACCCAGCGGGCGAAGCGGGTCGCTTCCTCGTCATGCAGATAGCCCGACAGGCAGAAGGACGAACAGCCGAGGTCGATGAAGTCCTGCAACGTCGCCGCGCACTGCGCCGGGTTACCGACCACCACGATCCCGGCCCCCGGGCGCACGCGCGTCACGCCGGTCCACAGATGCGGACCGATGAGGTCGCCATGTTCCCGCGCCAGTTGCTGCACCCGTTGGTTCGCGACGGATGAAGCATAGTGCGTGCGGATGAAACGGGTCTGCGCCTCGGTCACGTCGCGCACCAGTTCATGCGCCGCGTCCCAGGCCTCGGCTTCGGTTTCCCGGCACAGGATCTGCAAGCGCATCCCGAATCCAATCGTCTCCGCCCGTCCGTGCTTGGCCGCGAGGCCGCGGATCACGGTCATGTTGGCCGCGATCCGTTCGGGCGTGTCGCCCCAGAACAGATGGATGTCGGAGTGCTTCGCCGACAGCTCCCACGCTTCCATCGATCCGCCGCCGAGGTAGAAGGGCGGGTGCGGCTGCTGCAACGGTTTCGGTGTGATATGGGCGTTCTTCAGGGTGTGGAACCGGCCGTTGAACGTCACGCCGCCCTTTGTGGTCCACAGGGCCTTCATGATGGAGACATCCTCCTCCATCAGCGCATAGCGGTCTTCCTTGGCCAGCGTGATGCCCTCGGATTCCGCTTCCGCGTCGCTCTGCCCCGCGATCAGGTTGACGCAGAGCCGCCCGCCGGAAAGCTGGTCGAAGGTCGCGCCCATCTTGGCCAGTTGCACGGGGCTGACATAGCCAGGGCGCGCGGCGACCAGAGCCTTGATCCGCTTGGTCTTGCCCATCGCCATGGCACTGCTGATCCAGGCCTCCCAACACGTGGAGGCGACGGGGACCAGGAAATACTCGAACCCGGCCGCCTCGGCCGCCAGGATCACGCGGTCGAACAGTTCGGGCGACGGGGCGATGAACTTGTCGCGATCACCGTAGCAGGTCGTGTCGCCGGAGGTCGGCAGGAACCATCCGAATTCGAGCGGCGCTGGCATGGCGGCGTGTCCCCATGTTCTCTCCGCAGCCTAGCGCGGCCCCAGGCTCCTGTCAGTCCCAGCGGGGTGCCTTGCCTGTTTCAGCGGGCCAGTCGTACATCTCGGCCATAAGCATCCAGGAGGAACCACCATGGACATCATGCCAGGATTCACGCTGACCGATATCGAGACCAGCGGGGCACGCATCCGGCTGCGCCATGGCGGCAGCGGTCCGCCGCTGCTTCTGCTGCACGGCAATCCGCTGACCCATGTCGCCTGGCACAAGGTGGCGCCGAGACTCGCGGAACGGTTCCATGTCATCGCCGCCGACCTCCGCGGCTATGGCGACAGCTCCGCCCCGCCCGAGGAACCGCACAGCGCCAACTACTCCTTCCGCGCCATGGCACAGGACCAGGTGGAGGTGATGAAGGCCCTCGGCTATGACCGGTTCTTCGTCGCCGGCCATGATCGCGGCGGGCGGACCACGCATCGCATGTGCCTCGATCATCCGGAGAAGGTCATCAAGGCGGCGATCATCGACATCGTGCCGACGCTGGACATGTGGGCCGCGATGGACAAGGAGGGCGCGATCGGTGGTTGGCACTGGCCCTTCATGGCGCAGCCGCAGGGCTTCCCCGAGATGTTCTTCAACGCCGTCGATCCCGACTGGTTCATGCGGAAGAAGCTGCTGAAGCTGACGGCCGACCTGAACCACATTCCGCCGGAGATCTGGGCCGAGTATGTCCGCTGCTTCAATGAAAAGACCATCCGAGGATCGTGCGGCGACTACCGGGCCGCGGCGACGATCGACTGCGACCTCGATACCGCCGATCTGGGGCGGAAGCTGGACATGCCGATCCTGGTGCTCTGGGGCAACGCCAGCAGCGTCGGCAAGCGCTTCGCCGATCCCGTCGCGATCTGGCGGGAACGGGCGAACGACGTGCGCGGCGAAGCCCTGCCCTCCGGCCACTACGTCAACGAGGAAGCGCCCGAGCAGGTGCTGGACT
>CANJSR010000087.1 GCA_947476855.1 Acetobacteraceae bacterium | reverse complement strand
CGCACGCGGCCCCATTCGGCGCCGGCGACGACGATGTCACCCTGCTTCAGCGTGCCGCGCTGCACCAGGACGGTGCCAACCGGCCCACGCCCGCGATCCAGCCGGCTTTCGATCACCGAACCCTCGGCGATACGATCCGGATTGGCCCGCAGATCCAGGATTTCGGCCTGGAGCAGGATGGCTTCTTCCAGCTTGTCGAGGCCGGTCTTGGCCAGGGCGGACACTTCAACGTCCTGCGTTTCGCCGCCCATGTCCTCGACCACGATCTCGTGGTTGAGCAGTTCCTGGCGCACGCGGTTCGGATTGGCGTCCGGCTTGTCCATCTTGTTGATGGCCACGATGATCGGCGCGTTCGCGGCCTTTGCATGCCGGATCGCCTCGATCGTCTGCGGCATGACACCATCGTCGGCGGCGACGACCAGCACGACAATGTCGGTGACCGAGGCGCCGCGCGACCGCATGGCGGTGAACGCTTCATGGCCCGGCGTATCAACAAACGTGATCCGCGCGCCGCTGGGCAGTTCGACCTGGTAGGCGCCGATGTGCTGCGTGATACCGCCCGCCTCTCGGCCGGCGACATCGGTGGAGCGCAAGGCGTCCAGCAGCGACGTCTTGCCGTGGTCGACGTGGCCCATGATGGTCACGACCGGCGCGCGAAGCTGCAGTTCCTCGGCCGTATCGGCCTCGCCCTCCAGCCCCATCTCGACGTCGGATTCGGAAACACGGCGGACCCGATGGCCGAATTCCTGCACCACCAGTTCGGCGGTGTCGGCATCCAGCGACTGCGTGATGGTCGCCATCACGCCCATCTTCATCAGGGCCTTGACGACGTCCGGTGCACGGGCGGCCATACGATTGGCCAGTTCCTGCACGGTGATCTGCTCGGGCAACACGACGTCACGCACAACCCGCACCTGATCTGAACGAAGCCGTTCGAGTTCCGCCTGCCGGCGCTCACGCTCCCGCTGACGGCGAACCGACGCCAGGGAGCGGACGCGCTCGTCCTCACCCTCGATCGCGGCCTGCACGTCGATGCGGCCGGGGCGACGACGGTCGTCTGTGCCCTTCTTCGGCGCGACGATCGGCGGCTTGCGCGGCGGCAGGCCAGGGCCTGGTCGGCGCGGACGCTCTTCCTCTTCCTCGCCGGGCTTTCCACCCGGACGGAGGCGCAATGTCTCGGACGCGGGACCACCAGGCGTGGCCGGAGCGGCGGGCGCACCCGGTCGTCCAGGCTGCTGGGGGCGAGCCCCCGGCGCGGCGGGACGGCCCTGCGGCTGCTGCTGCGGTCCTCGTTCGGGGGCACGGGCAACCGGCGCGGCCGGTGCCGTGGTGACAGGCGCGGGGGCCGGGGCGGCTTCCGCCACAGGCGGTTCCGCGACCGGCGCGGCCTGGCCAGCGGCCTCGGCCAGAGCACGGGCGACGGCTTCAACCCGCTCCCGCTCCGCTTCCTCGGCGGCCAGGCGCGCGGCCTCGGCCTCTTCCTGCTGGCGGCGCTCTTCTTCCTCGGCCTGACGCTTAAGGTCTTCCTCGGCCTTGCGACGTGCTTCCTCGGCCGCGGAGAGGATCGAAATCTTCTCCTGCTCACGCCGTTCCGCTTCACGCCGCTGGGCGTCCCGCTGCTGCTCCAGCAACGCCCGCTGGCGTGCCGCCAACTCGGTCGCCGTCAGCGCTCGGCCGCCGGAGCCGCCTTGCCGGTTGGATGGTCCTGGTCCGCGCGTCTGGGACGCGCCGCCCCCGCCACCACCACCGCCGCCACCGCCGGATGGCGTGGGGGTGGGCTGGCCCGGCGTGGGCGCGCGCTTCTTGCGCACTTCGACCTGTACGACCTTGGATCGGCCGTGGCTGAAGCTCTGCCGGACGGAGCCTGCGTCGACGGTACGGCCGATTTCCAGTCGTCCCGCGGGACGTAATGAAAGCCGGCTCTTGCCGCCGTCCTGATCGTTGCCTTCGCTCATGCTTTACCCGTGGCACCCGCTTCTTCATTCACCGAGGCGGCAATCCGCCCGGCTTCGTCCCGTGTCTTCGTTCTCAGCCCAGCCAACCGGCCCGCGTCAAGCGCGAGCACCTCGGCCAGTCGCCCCGCGGCAACCGCGACATGCACGACGTGGTCCCGGGCGAATATCCGCCCGAGTTCACTTGCCGGCAGCGGATCCACCACGGTGATCGTGTCATCGCGACCGGAGAGGAACCGTGCTCGCTCAGCCGGACTTCCGTCCGAAGCCTGCACGACAACCCGCGCCTTCCCGGCCCGTACCCATTCACGCGCCTTCTCAAACCCGGCGATCGTCTGCCCCGCACGTCGCGCCAGCCCCAAAGTGTCGCTGACGCGCCGCATCAAGGCGGTCTCCAGCATCTCTCCGAGGTTGGGAGGCACCGATACCGGACCACGTGCCGCACGGGCAAACGCGCGTGTCAGATGACGCCCACCGTCCCGCGCAGCGTCAGGGGACACTAACACATCGCCCGACGCGCTCAACCATATTCCCCGTCCGGGCAGCCTTGCGGTCAGGTCAGGGACGATCGACCGATCGGGCCCGACCACAAAGCGGATCATCCGCTCCTTGGGCAGACGCTCCCGGGTGACGATGCAGCGGCGCAGAGGACCGGTTTCGGTCTCTGGTTCGGCATCGTCATCGTCATCGGCGTCGATCAGCGCAACCGCGTCAGTCGTGGCCCGCCTCCTGTTCCGTCGAGTCGCCTTCCGCTGCTTCGCCCTCGGGCTCCGCCTCGGCATCGCCTTCCGCCGCCGGTTCGTCGTCGAACCAATGCGCGCGGGCGGCCATGATCACATCGTTCGCCGCGGCTTCATCCATCTTGTCCGCGCCAACGATCTCCATGAGTTCGTCGGAGGCGAGGTCGGCCAGATCGTCCAGCGTCTTCACGCCTTTCTCACCCAGCGCCACCAGCATGGCAGGCGTGAATTCCTCGATCGCCGCGATGTCGTCGGTCACGCCAAGCTCGATCCGCTTGTCCGTCAGTTCCGTGTCACGCCGCGTGATGAAGGTTTCGGCGCGCCGGATCAGCTCAACCGCGATATTGTCGTCGAAGCCTTCGATCGAGGCGACTTCGTCTTCCGGCGTGAAGGCCAGTTCCTCGACCGTCGTGAAGCCTTCGGTCACCAGCAGGCCGGCGATCACGTCGTCAACGTCCAAAGCCTCAACGAACAGGCCGGAGCGGCGACGGAATTCCTCCTGCCGGCGCTCGCTTTCCTCGGCTTCGGTCAGGATGTCGATATCCCAACGCGTCAACTGCGAGGCGAGACGAACGTTCTGCCCGCGGCGACCAATGGCCAGCGATAGCTGGTCGTCAGGCACTACGACCTCAACGCGGCCGGCTTCTTCATCGAGCACAACCTTGGTCACTTCCGCCGGGGCCAGTGCGTTCACCACGAAGGTGGCGGCCTGCGCGCTCCAGGGGATGATGTCGATCTTTTCGCCTTGCAATTCGGCGACAACGGCCTGCACGCGCGAACCACGCATGCCCACACAGGCGCCGACAGGATCGATCGCGCTGTCCCGGCTGATCACCGCCATCTTGGCCCGAGAGCCCGGATCGCGGGACACGGCCTTGATTTCGATGATGCCGTCGTAGATTTCCGGCACTTCCTGCGCGAACAGCTTGGCGAGGAAGCCAGGATGCGTGCGCGACAGGAAGATCTGCGGGCCGCGCGGTTCTTCCCGCACGTCATAGATATAGGCACGCACGCGGTCGCCGTTGCGGAAATTCTCCCGCTGGATCAGTTCGTCGCGGCGCAGCAGGGCTTCCGCCTTGCCGAGTTCAACCATCAGGTTGCCGTACTCGGTGCGCTTGACCACGCCGTTGATGATCTCACCCACGCGGTCCTTGAACTCGTCGTACTGGCGCTTGCGTTCGTATTCGCGCACGCGCTGCACGATCACCTGCTTGGCGGTCTGCGCGGCGATACGGCCGAAGTCGATCGGCGGCAGCGGGTCGACGATGAACTCGCCAAGCTGGATTTCCGGCTTGAACTTGCGGGCGATGTGAACGGGGATCTGAGTCTCCTCGTTCTCCACCGTCTCGACCGCTTCGGTCCAGCGGGACAGGCGGACGTCGCCGTTCTTGCGGTCGATCGTCGCGCGGATGTCCTTTTCGTGTCCGTACTTCGCGCGACCGGCCTTCTGGATGGCCTGTTCCATCGCTTCCAGCACTTCTTCGCGGTCGATCGCCTTTTCCCGCGCGACGGCGTCGGCGACCAAAAGCAGTTCGGGGCGTGAGACTGCGGTATCCATGGTGACCTCTGTGCCTGGGTCCTGGTTCAGTTCGATGTCGGCGGTGTGCCGGTCGCCGCGATCAAGGCATCGGTCAGTACGAGCTTGGCGCGGCGGATCATATCCAAGGGCAACGCGACCTCCGTCCCATCGTCGAGACGCATCCTGGCCTCGGTATCGTCGGCGCCGAGCACGACGCCCGAGAAGCGCTTGCGGCCGTTGACGGGAAACTGTGTCTCGGCCCTGGCGAGGTGGCCTGAAAACCGGTTCCAATCCTTCGCCCTGGTCAGCGGCCGGTCAATGCCGGCGGAGCTGACTTCAAGGTTCCAGGCGCCTGGAATGGGATCGTCCACATCGAGCGTGGCGCTGACCTGGTGGCTGATGGCCTCACAATCCTCGATCGTGATGAGGCTGCCATCCGCCCGGTCCGCCATGACCTGGACGGTTGGCCGGTCACGACCGAGCACCATCACGCGCACAAGCTCATAGCCCATGAACTGCAACGCGGGCTCGATCATCGCGGTCAAACGCGCTTCCAGCGTCGTGTGGTTCGGCTCGGTTGTCGCCAAGAGTGTCCTTCCCAAATGCAAAAGGGCGGCCGGTTAAGGCCACCCCCCGGTCAGTCGCGGAGAATGTGTCGTTGACGCTACATAGCGTGAAGCAGGTCATGAGGCAAGTCTTTGTGGTTTGTTAACCCTTGGCTGCCATCCTGGCGCCATGAAACGACTGGAATGCCTCGACGGGCTGCGCGGTGTGCTCGCCGTCTATGTGATGATCAGCCACATGGCGCCCTTCGCGCCCATGCCGGTCTGGATCGCGCATCCGCTGTCGCATGGCGGGGCGGCGGTCGACGTCTTCTTCATCCTCAGCGGGTTGGTCATCATCGGGTCGCTCGATCGGTTCGACTTCCGCGCCCGACCCTTCCTGATCGCGCGGGTGGCGCGGATCTATCCTGTTTTCCTCGTGGTCTTCGCCTTCGCCTTGCTGGTGCATGCCCTGCCCTCGGCCCTGCCGGGCATGACCTGGCTGCCGCCCGAAAGCCTCGCATACCGCATGTGGGCCAGCGGCTGGCCGTCGTCCTGGCCGGTCGACATCGTGGCGCACCTGACCATGACGCACGGCCTGTTTCCCGACGGTATCCTGCCGCACATCTGGGTCAGCCTGCTGGGTGCCTCCTGGAGCCTGTCGACCGAGTGGCAGTTCTATGTCCTGGCCTTGGTCCTTGGCGGATGGCTGGCGCGCCGGGGGGACGTGCCGCGCCGGCTCGCCTGGTGCTTCGCCGCGATCGGCGTGGTGGGGCTGGCCTGGGCGCTGTTCATGCCGCCCGACTGGCGGTTCAGTCGAGCGTTCCTGGGGAATAAGGGACATTATTTCGCGCTGGGGGTGGCGAGTGTGCTGGTCGTGCGGGGCCGAGCCGGAGCCATCGCCGACTATGCCGCGGTGCTGGGTGTGACTTTGGCGGTGTGCTGGATGCAGGGCGGCGCCGCCAAGCTGATCGTGCCCCTGGTCTGGACCCTGTGCCTGGCCGCGCAGCTTCGGCCAGCGGGCGTGCTGCTGCCTCTGTCCGCCATCCTGCGGTCGACGCCGTTGCAGGGGCTGGGCGCGATTTCCTACGGCATCTATCTGGTCAATGAGCCTGTGCAGCGGCTGCTCGGCTCCATCCTGGTGCCGCTGGTGGACGGGGACGTCGCGCTGTTCAGCGTGCTGTGGCTGCCTTTGGCGGTGCTGCTGCCGACCTTGGCGGCGATCGGGCTATACGTGTGGGTGGAACTGCCGGGGCAGCGGCTTGGCCGCGGTGCGGTCCGCATGCGTATGGTGACCGAATCACCTCATAGACATAAGGATATGTTTATGTCATGATGGGTGAATGGATCACCTGCTCGCCAGTCTCCGCGCCGCCGCCGAACCCACCCGGCTGCGCCTGCTCGCCCTGGCGGGACGTGGCGCCTTCTGCGTCATGGAGTTTACCGAAATCCTCGGCCAGTCCCAACCTCGTTTGTCCCGGCACTTGAAGCTGCTGTGCGACTGCGGCCTGCTGGATCGGGAGAGGGAGGGCGCGAATGTCTGGTTCACCCTGCCGGCCGACCACAATGGCGCGCTGGCCCGCGACCTGATCGCCCGCCTGCCGTCCAATGACCCGACCCTGGAAGCCGATCGCCGGCAGGCCGCCCGCGTGCTCGCTGAGCGGGCGCGCGTCGCCTCGGAGAGTTTCAAGCGCAAGGGTGCCGACTGGGATGAGATGCGGGCGCTGGAACTGCCGGCCCAGGCGGTGGAGGCGGCCTTGACCGCCCTGATCCCAGACCGCCCGGCCCTGCGCCTGCTGGATATCGGCACCGGCACTGGCCGGGTCCTGGAACTGCTGGCCCCGCGCATCCGCCTGGGCGTCGGCGTCGATGCCTCCAAGGCCATGCTCGCCCTCGCCCGCGCTCGGCTGGCCAGCGCCGACACCGCCCATTGCAGCGTCCGCCTGGCCGACATGTATCGCCTGCCTTTGGCCGACGCGTCCTTCGATGTCGCCGTCATGCAGATGATCATGCACTACGCCGAGGACCCGGCCGGCGTCCTGGCCGAGGCCGCGCGCGTCCTGGCCCCTGGCGGGATGCTGATCGTCATCGACCTCGCCGCGCATGACCGCGCCGACCTGACCACCCGCCTCGCCCATCGCTGGCCCGGTTTCGCCGACACCGCGATGCGCGCCCTGCTGGCCGGCGCCGGCTTGCAACCGGGAGAGGCCGTGGCCATTCCCGGCCCGCTCGAAATCCGTCTCTGGTCCGCTTCCGTTTCCGCGGAGGCTTCGGCCGCCCGCGCTTCCGCCCTCGTTGCCTGAAAGACAAGCCCGCATGTCCCGACCGCACCTTCTCGATGCCCTGCGTGATACCGTCCTGCTGTGCGATGGCGGGATGGGCAGCCGTGTCCAGGCGCTGACCCTGGATGTCGAGAAGGACTATTGGGGGCGGGAGAACTGCACCGACGTCCTGGTCCTCTCACGCCCCGACCTCGTGCGGGAAATCCATCGCGGCTATTTCGAGGCCGGGGCGGACATGGTGGAGACCAACACCTTCGGCGCGTCTTCGATTACCCTCGGCGAATTCGACCTGTCCGAGCGTGCGTTCGAGATCAACAAGATCGCGGGCGAACTGGCGCGAGAAGCGGCCGAGACCTTCTCCGACGGGCGGCATCGCTGGGTCGTGGGCAGCATCGGGCCGGGCACGAAACTGCCGAGCCTTGGGAACATTGCGTATGATCCGCTGGAGGCGGCGCTGGCGGAACAGTGCCGCGGGCTGATCGCCGGGGGCGTGGACGCGATCCTGATCGAGACGTGCCAGGACACATTGCAGATCAAGGCGGCGGTGAACGGCGCCAAGATCGCCCGCAAGGAGGCTGGCACGAGCACGCCGATCTTTGTGCAGGTAACGGTTGAAACCACGGGCACGCTGCTGGTCGGGCCGGACATCGCCGCCGCGGCTGCGGTGGTGCATGCGCTGGATGTGCCCCTGATGGGCCTGAACTGCGCCACCGGGCCGCAGGAGATGGCAGAGCATGTCGGTTGGCTGGCGAAGAACTGGCCGGGGATGATTTCGGTGCAGCCGAACGCGGGCCTGCCGGAACTGGTGGACGGGCAGACCCATTATCCGCTGGGCGGCGCGGAACTCGCGACCTGGGTGGAACGGTTCATCGCCGAGGACGGGGTCAACCTGATCGGCGGCTGCTGCGGCACCTCGATCCCGCACATCCAGGCGTTGGATGCCATGCTGCGGAAGCGCGGTGGCTTCCGGCCGGCTCCCGTCGCGCGCAAGCCGATCTGGGTGCCGTCCGTCGCCAGCCTGTATCAGTCCGTCGCGCTGCGGCAGGAAAACGCGATCTTCGCGATCGGAGAGCGTTGCAACGCCAACGGCTCCAAGAAGTGGCGCGAATTGCAGGAAGCCGGTGACTGGGACGGCTGCGTGTCCATGGGGCGCGAGCAGATCGGCGAAGGCTCCCACGCGCTCGACATCTGCACCGCCTTCGTCGGGCGTGATGAGAACATGGAGATGACCGAGGTCATCACCCGCTTCACCGCGTCGGTGAACAGCCCGCTGGTGATCGACAGCACGGAAACCCCGGTTCTGGAAGCCGCGCTGAAGCTGCATGGCGGCAAGGCGATCATCAACTCGATCAATTTCGAGGACGGGGAAGGCCACGCGACCGACCGCATGATCCTGGCCAAGCGCTTCGGTGCGGCGGTCATCGCGCTGACGATCGATGAAGTGGGCATGGCGAAGACGCCCGAGGACAAGGTCCGCATCGCCACCCGCCTGGTGGAATTCGCCTGCGACAAGTACGGCCTGCCGCAATCCGACCTGATGATCGACCCGCTGACCTTCACGGTCGCGACGGGCAATGAGGACGACCGCAAGCTGGCGCTGTGGACGCTGGAAGGGATCAAGGCGATCCGGGAGAAGTTCCCCGATATCCAGATCATTCTCGGCCTGTCCAATGTCAGCTTCGGACTGAACCCGGCGGCGCGCGCGGTGCTGAACTCGGTCTTCCTGGACCACGCGGTGCGGGCGGGCATGACCGGGGCGATCATCCATGTGTCCAAGATCCGGCCGATCCATCTGATCGCGCCCGAGGAGGTGAAGGTCGCGGAAGACCTGATCTTCGACCGCCGGACCGAGGATTACGATCCGCTGCAGAAGCTGCTGGAAATCTTCTCCGGCCGGAAGCTGGCCGATGCCGTGGTGAAGAAGCGGGCCGAGACGGTGGAGGGCCGGCTGAAGGACCGCATCGTCGATGGCGACCGCAAGGGCCTGCACGAGGAACTGGACGACGCGCTGAAGACCCTGCCGCCGCTGGAGATCATCAACAACGTCCTGCTGGACGGCATGAAGGTCGTTGGCGAGCTGTTCGGTGCCGGCAAGATGCAGTTGCCCTTCGTGCTGCAAAGCGCGGAGACGATGAAGGCCGCCGTCGCCCATCTGGAACCGCATATGGAGCGGGTGGAGGGCCAGGAGAAAGGGACGATCGTGCTCGCGACCGTGAAGGGCGACGTGCACGATATCGGCAAGAACCTGGTCGACATCATCCTGACCAACAACGGCTATCGCGTGGTCAATTTGGGCATCAAGGTGCCGCTGGCCGACATGCTGACCGCCGTGAAGGAACACCGCGCGCATGCCATCGGCATGTCCGGGCTGCTGGTGAAGTCCACCGTCGTGATGCGGGAAAACCTGGAGGAGATGTCGCGCCAGGGCCTCGACGTGCCGGTGTTGTTGGGTGGGGCCGCGCTGACACGGAACTATGTGGAGGACGATTGCGTCCGCGCCTATGGCTCGGGCCGCGTCGCCTATGCCCGCGATGCCTTCGACGGGCTGCATCTGATGGATCGCGTCACCGGCAACGGGTTCGACGACTACCTGGCCGCGGTGCAGTCCAAGCGGTCGGGCAAGGCGCGCAACACGTCGCGCACGCTGGGCCAGGCGGATGAGAAGGCGTTCCGTCCGGTCGACGTGAACGTGGTGCGGGAACGCCGGCGGCGGATCACCGCGAACGTGCCGGTGGTGGAGCCTCCGTTCTGGGGTGCCCGCATTGTCGAGGCGACGCCCAAGGCCGTCGTGCCTTTCATCAACGAACGCAGCCTGTACCAGTTCCAGTGGGGCTTCCGGAAACAGGGCCGCACGCTGGATGATTTCATCGGCTGGGCGAAGCAGGAACTGCGGCCGGTCATGCGCCGGATGCTGGCCTTGTGTGAGGAACGGGCGATCCTGAAGCCTCAGGCGGCCTACGGGTATTGGAAGGCCGCCGGCCAGGGCAACGACCTGGTCATCTTCGACCAGAACGGCAAGACGGAGCTGACCCGCTTCACCCTGCCGCGCCAGCCGAAGGAGGACGGGGAGTGCATTGCCGACTTCTTCCGCGACATCGATGACGCCGAACGGGATGTGATCGGGTTGCAGGTGGTGACGGTCGGGCAGAAGGCGTCCGACGTGGCGCGGGAATGGTTCGAGGAGAACCGCTACCAGGACTATCTGTATCTGCACGGCCTGTCGGTCGAGATGGCCGAGGCGATGGCGGAATACGTCCACAAGCGCATCCGCGCCGAACTCGGCTTTTCCGCCGAGGACGACCGCGACATGGAGAAGATGCTGGCGCAGAGCTATCGCGGCAGCCGCTACAGCTTCGGCTACCCCGCCTGCCCGCGTCTTGAAGACCAGGCGCCGATCCTGAAGCTGCTGGGTGCCGACCGGATCGGGGTGGATTTGTCGGATGAGTTCCAGTTGCACCCGGAACAATCGACCAGCGCGATCGTGGTGTTGAACCCGAAGGCGAAGTACTTCTCGGTCTGACGGGCGGGTGGGGCGGTTGACCTGGCCGCAGCACCCGCTGAGTGCTCGAAGGAGCATAATCGTGCTTGCATCGAAGGCTTCGGAAGCACAGTCGCTCTTGTGGTGACTTTGCCCCGAGCCTGCGAGCGACCCGGACGCATGGGATTGCATTCGTGGATCGCCTCGATGAGGGCAATCAGAATTCGCTGCTGAGCTTTGAGTGTAAGCCCTCGTGTGGCAGGATCAAGTCGCGAAGGGTAGGACGATAGCGATGCCTCCGGACGACAAGACACCTTCTGTGATTCAGGTCGAGCGTGCAGTAGATTGTGAGATCGTTGGTTCAGGAGAAGACCGGCTGATCCGCTTCAGACTTGTGACTTCAGCCGGTCTGTCACCAGTCTATGAGTGTGATCCGGTTAAGCTCGGCGGACTACAATCGGACCTCCAGCTGCTGTTCGCGAAGGTTTCTGGACAAATTGTTTCAAGAGATGTCTTGGGCCAGCGTGTGGATGTGCTCTTCAATACCGATGTCGGTGGAGCGATGTCACTGTCAGGAGAGAACTACAATGGTCAATTCGTGTTTCTCTTCCGAACGAGTGCTGGGCATAGTTTAGCCACGGGCATTGGACCAAACCTAGCTCAGAAATTCTATGATGTGTTACGCCTCGGGTTATCTGGTATGGAACAAACTCCGATACCTTCGAATAAAAATTTATTCACTGGTATGTTTATACCGGGTGAACAAAAAAATGTCGGCAAGCCGATAGAAGCCTTTGGTCAGACCTATCCTGAAGATTTAGTAACAGAATTGGGAATATTCCTTATTCGAGCGAATCTGCTCGAGCGAAGCATGATACGATTGCTTCAGCAAGCTGCGGGGGTGAATGAGAAGACCGCCAGCGCCTTGTTTTATTCGACCGTTAATGTCCGAGCTAGAATCACGATGATTCAGGCAGCTATATCAGTCCTTTCGCTCGATCCACAAGAGGTAGGGCTGGTCGAGAAGGCACTTAACATGACCAGCCAGGTGACGCAGCGTCGAAATAGGCTGGTGCATGGGTTCTGGTCGTTCAAGAACGATAAATTTGAGGTCGATTCATTCGAGCCAACCAAGGCGTCTGGATCAAAGACCGAAGTCGTCACCGCTAAATCTCTGATAATACTTACCTCCGACTACTATAAAGCAGGCGTACTAATAGAATCAGCGGCAGACGTAATTTCGCGATCCAGTGGCGGGGCACTGCGAGGAGACCGAGAAGGAATAGATCACAACGACAATGTGGAAATTGAAGAAGCACAAATTCCGCCTCAAAAGCCTTGAGAGCGCTATCTCTCCGAAGACACATTATATTCCGATTTCAGAATTAATCGATAACTGGAGACCTGATCAGATAGCCTCCAAATATCTAGCCCCGCTTGACCCGGGCCCGGACCCGCCCCCAACTCCCGCCCAGGGAGAGGGGGCAGGCCCATGAAAATCACCATCTACGGCGCCGGCGCGATCGGCGGGCACCTGGCGATCCGGCTGCATCGGGCCGGGGCCGCCGTCTCGGTCATCGCGCGGGGCGCGCATCTCGACGCGATCCGGACCAATGGCCTGACCGTCCACGCGGTCGATGGCGTCCATCACGCCCGCGTCGCGGCCACCGACAATCCGGGTGATCTCGGGCCGCAGGACGCGGTCTTCGTCACGGTGAAGGCCCCCGCCTTGCCGCAGATCGCCGCCGGGATCGGCCCGCTGCTGGGTCCCGACACGCCCGTGGCCTTCGTGATGAACGGCGTTCCCTGGTGGTATTTTCTTGGCCTCGGCGGCCCGCATGACGGCAAGTCGCTGCCCCGCGTCGATCCGAGTGACGCCTTGCGGACCGTCCTCGGGCCGCGCCGCGTGATCGGCGGTGTCGTCTATTCCGCCAGCGAGGTCGTGGCCCCCGGCGTGATCGAGGTCGAGCAGCCGAAAAGCCGCTTCATCCTGGGCGAACCCGACAACACCCTGTCCGACCGCGTCCAGACGCTGGCCGGCCTGATCACCGCGGGCGGCGTGTCCGGGGAAGCGACGCCCGCCATCCGCACCGAGTTGTGGAACAAGCTGATCAGCAACCTCGCCGGTGGCACGCTGGCCGTGCTGACGGGTTGCGCGCCCAAGACCAACTATGCCGAGGACGCCGTCCGCGCCGCCGCCCTGCGGATGATGCGGGAGGCGGAGACGATCGCTCGCGCGATGGGCGCCGAACCGACCTCCAACCACGATGCCCGTGTCGCCAGCCAGGGATCGATGGATCACAAGCCTAGCATCCTCCAGGACCTGGAACTGGGGCGGCGGATGGAGGTCGATGGGATGTTCGACGCACCCTTGGCGCTGGCGCGGATGGCGGGGGTGGAGACACCCACGCTCGACCTCATGGTGGCGCTGTGCAAGATCAGGTCGGCGGGCGCCGGCCTGTATGATCGTTGATGGGGAGAGAGACATGGAACAGCGCGTGTTCGGGCGAACGGGCCTGAAGTTTGGCATCCTCGGCTTCGGCTGCGGCGCGGTCGGCGGCCTGATGGTGCGTGGATCGGCGGCGGACCAGGAACGGGCGGTGGCGCGGGCGCTGGATGTCGGGGTCAACTACTTCGACACCGCCGTGGCCTATG
>CANJSR010000086.1 GCA_947476855.1 Acetobacteraceae bacterium | reverse complement strand
GTTTCCTTGGTTGCGGTCGTGTTCGCAACCCAACCCTACCGGGGAACCGACAAAAGGCCGCCCGCCTTGGGGGCACGCTCCGCTACGGCCTACGGCCTACGCTACACGCGCCCCCAAGGCGGAGTTACACCACGGCCGGGGACGTGACCAGTGTTCCGGCGAACGAGCGCTTCGCGGAGCGTATCGCACTTGTATTCGTGCCGGCTGGACCGCATATCTGGTCTCAAGGTGGATGCGTTCGTCGCCAAGTGCAGACAAGACAGCGGAACACGGGCAATTTCGGCCTGGGACAGGTGAACGCTATTCAAGCTGTCAGTCATATCGATCAGTCGGTCAGAAGGCCGAGTGACACGTCGATTTGCGTTTTGTCCACAGTCAGCCTCGGGCCTGTGTGGCTCGCCGATGAGCGGCGGGCCGTGCCCTGTGCTGCAAGTCGCGCGCGTGGACAAAGCCGATCCTTAGGAGACAGCATATGGCCAAGGGACAGAATCGCGGCAATCGCGAAGCCAAGAAGCCGAAGTCCGCCAAGAATCCGACGGTCGTCGCATCCTCAGTTCTCTCACCGAAGAACATCGCGGTTCAGAAAGTCCTGCCGCAGAAGAAATCCTGAGGCGCAGCCGATGACAGTAGAAAGGTGCCTCGTCCAGGCGATACATAAGCCCTGGGGTCGGAGTGACCTCGGCCCATGGTACACAGGGCACGCGGATGGTTCTCCCATTGGTGAAGTTTGGTTTCAGCGGACAGATGCTGCCGCTGAAAGGCCCGCGTTGCTTTTGAAACTGTTGTTCACCGACGCACCTCTGTCCATTCAGGTGCATCCCGACGATGCGTATGCCCGATCGATGGGATCTCCAAACGGAAAGACCGAAGCCTGGTATGTTCTTGCCGCGGTACCGGATGCGCGCGTGGCGTTGGGCCTGAAGACAGAGTGCGATGCGCTCCACCTGCGTGCATCGATCGAGGATGGATCAATCGAAGAGTTGATCCAATGGCGGACGGTGACAAAGGGCGACGTTGTCCTTGTTCCCGCTGGTACGGTACATGCGATCGGCGCGGGCCTCGTGATCGCGGAGGTGCAGCAGAACAGCGACACGACATTTCGCCTGTTCGACTACGGCCGCGGACGTCCATTGGACGTGGAACGGGCGGTGGCAGTGGCAAATCCCGGGCCGGCCAATGCTCAAGTTGCTTCAATTGAATTGACTGACGCCCGGACGCTCCTGGTCCGTACCGCGAGCTTTTCAATCGAGCACGTCAGCCTGCCGCCGCACTCGACCTGGCTATGTTCAGCGCAGAGCGAGGCCTGGGTGCTGGTCCTGAGCGGCACCGCCGTCTTTGGAGTCATGGACCTGTCCATCGGCTCGGCAGTGTTCATTGACGACGATGACGCGCGGATCCTGGTCGGACCCGACGGAATGCAATGCCTGCTCTCCTATGTCGGCGGCATGCCTTCTCCCTCCCTGCTTTGCGAATCCCACAGGGACGAAGAGAGCCTTTCTCTTGACCGTCAGTTGGAGGCACTCACATGACGTCGATCAAACGCCTGGCGTTCATCGGTAACTCGCTGCCACGCCGATGTGGAATTGCAACATTCACCACTGATTTGCGGCAGGCGGTCGCAACCTTTCAGCCCGATGTTGATGCCTGCATCGTGGCGATGACGAACCGTGGTCATACCTACAAATACCCGCCGGTTGTACGCATCGAGATCAAGGACGATCGGCTACAGGACTACGTCGATGCGGCGGCGGCCCTGAACGCCGGTCAGTTTGACGCGGTGTCCCTGCAACATGAATTCGGCATTTTCGGAGGAGAGGCCGGTTCCCACATCGTCGCTCTCCTCTCCCGGCTGAACATGCCGATCATTTCGACACTTCATACAATCCTGGCGGAACCAACCCCCGCGCAGCGTGATGTGCTGAACCGCATCATCGAGCTTTCGGCGCGGGTAATCGTGATGGCCAACAAGGGGCGGGATCTGCTGCGAACGATTTATCGCGTGCCGGCGGAGAAGATCGAGGTCATTCCGCATGGAATTCCCGATATCCCTCTTGTCGGTTCCAGTCCGGCGAAGGAAAAACTGGGCTTCGGTGGCAGGTCGGTCATCCTGACATTTGGCCTGCTATCCCCCAACAAGGGGATCGAGGTCATGATTGATGCCATGCCGGCCATCCTGTCTCGCCATCCCAACACGGTCTATGTCGTTCTTGGTGCCACGCATCCGAACCTCGTGCAGGACGAGGGCGAGGCCTACCGTGAGGACCTGGTGGCGCGGGCGCGCGAACGGGGTGTGGAGGAGAGTGTCGTGTTCCTCGACCAGTTTGTGGATCAGGCCACGCTGCTCGATTTCATCTCCATGTGCGACGTCTATGTGACACCGTACCTCAGTGAAGCGCAGATGACGTCAGGGACGTTGGCCTACAGCTTTGGATGCGGCAAACCTATTGTGTCGACACCGTATTGGCACGCGCAGGAGCTGCTGGCCGATGGCCGGGGCACGATCGTGCCATTTGGCGACGCCACCGCGATCGGGCAGGCAACCGCGGACCTTCTGTGCGACGGCGTTCGTCGGCAGGCCATGGGGGAGCAGGCCTACACCGCCAGCCGGCCGATGACCTGGGCCTGTTCGGCGGACCGCTACCTCAAGGTGTTCGAGACCGCGGTTCGTGGGCAAAAGTTCCGAGTGATACCAGGGACTGGATCGACCGCTCCGTCACGGGACTCCAAGGCCCTGCCTGAGCTGCAGACAAGCCACTTCCTCGCCATGTGTGACGATACCGGACTGTTCCAGCACGCGGTCTATTCGGTTCCTGATCGGTCCCACGGCTATTGCATTGATGACAATGCGCGGGCGCTGTTGCTGTCCTGCGCGCTCGATCATCCCCGGGAGCAAGGCTTTCCGGAGAGTGTGTCATCCCGGTTTGCCTCCTTTATCCAGCACGCGTGGAACCCTGATACAAAGCGGTTCCGTAACTTCATGGGGTTCGACCGGCGCTGGCTGGAGGATCGGGGCTCCGAGGACAGCCAGGGGCGCGCCCTTTGGGCAGTCGGGGAATGTGCCCGCGCCGACGCCGATGAAGCGCGCCGCGGCTGGGCACGGTGGTTGTTCATGGAAGCCATGCCGACTGCATTGACATTCGGTTCCCCGCGCGCCTGGGCTTTCGCGCTTCTGGGGCTCAATGCCTACTGCGCCGTGGCGGAGGACAAGGTGGAGGCGGATCGGCTTCGACGTCTCCTGTCGGAACGGTTGATGTCCGTCTTCAAGGCTGTTGCTACACCCGATTGGCTGTGGTTCGAGGAGGGGTTGGCCTATGATAATGCTCGGCTGCCACAGGCGCTGATTGAATGCGGCCTCGCGACGAGGAACGCGGCGCAGATTGAGGTCGGGCTGACCTCGCTGCGGTGGTTGATGATGCAACAAACCACCAAGGCCGGTCTTTTTCGGCCCGTTGGCACCGCGGGTTTTCAGGAAAGGCGGAAGCCGCCGGAAATGTTCGATCAGCAGCCGATCGAGGCGAGCGCGACGATTTCAGCCTGCCTGGCCGCTCGGCGCGCGGATGGGGACGACGCGTGGACGGCTGATGCGGCATCCGCCTTTGCGTGGTTCCGAGGCGCCAACGACCTGTCGACCTCGTTGATCGATGATGCCACTGGCGCGTGCCGCGATGGTCTGCATCCTGATCGCCCCAATGAGAACCGGGGTGGCGAGTCGGTCGTGTCCTATCTGCTCAGCCTGGCGGAGATGCGTGAACTGGCCCGCTCGACACAGGCATTTGAGAATCCGCTATCCGTCCAGGTCCTTCGCGCCTAAGCGTTAGCTCCAGCCGGCCCCCAATGAAGGCGAGTACGCCGTTGCCCCAAGCCACGTTTTTGAATCGACAAGCCCTGTATCTCTATCCTGATCCGTCGCGGGTGCTCGTTCGCCCCTTCAAGCCCGCGACGGAACCCCGCGATCTCAACCCCACCGACAAGACGCGAGCCAATCATATCGTCGATCGCGTCCTTGCGCTCGATGCCGAGACAGCGGAGAGCCAGTTGGCTGATGTCCTGGAGAATTTCCAGGGGCGTCACCGGAACCTGCTGGCGACATTCGAGACCCGCGCCGATGAGATGGAAGTGGCCCTGGCGACGCACTCCGCGTTCTCGCGCATTCAACGCCAACTGGTCGGGGCGTACTTTCTTCACGAATATTCTTTTGAAGCCTCGGCGCTTTTCAATCCGAGCATTGTGTTGCACCCAGACCAGTCCCGCGCACCAGACGGTGGCTGTCGCTTCATCCTCAGTCTGCGTGCCGTTGGGGAGGGCCATATTTCGTCCCTGACCTTCCGGTCGGGATCGATCCTGTCGGATGGTTGCGTACTGATTGATCCGACCGCACGCCTGGCCTCGGTTCCGGCCATCCGATACTGGGTGCCAGGTCCGCATGGCGACGATGTCGAGGTCGTATTTCCCGCCGACGGGGACATCAGTGAACGTGTCATTTACCCGATCACTGAGTCGCAATCCAACGGCATCGAGGATGCCAGGTTTGTCGCGTTCAACGACGCCGGGAAGCAGACATTCTACGCCACATACACGGCCTATACCGGCCGAACGATCCGATCCGAATTGATTGAAACCACCGACTTCCTGTCGTTTCGCATGGTTCCACTGCGCGGAAGCGCGGCGCGAAACAAGGGCATGGCGCTGTTCCCGCGCAAGATCGGCGGCAAGTACGCCATGATCGCGCGTCAGGATAATGAGAACCTCTATCTGATCTACTCGGATGATCTGTACACCTGGGATGGCGGGCAGCCCATCCTGGCGCCACGTTTTCCTTGGGAATTTGTGCAGATTGGGAATTGCGGATCGCCGATTGAGTTGGACGAGGGATGGCTGCTGCTCACCCACGGTGTCGGGCCGGTACGCCGATACGCAATCGGGGCAGCGCTGCTGGACAAGGCGGATCCGTCCAAGGTGATCGCGCGGTCACGGGAGCCGCTGGTGCGGCCCGCGGCCTCGGAGCGGGAAGGGTATGTGCCGAATGTTGTATATACATGCGGTGCCATACGGCACGGTGAACGCGTGATCCTGCCCTACGCTGTTTCTGATACATTCTCGTGTTTCGCAACGATCAATATCGCGGCGCTGATCAGATCGATGGAACGGCAGTAGCGCCGGGGTCTCCCGCAGCCAAAATTAGAAATCATTTGCAATGACCATGCCTTTATTTCGCCCCGCTCACGTACCACTGTTAAACTCAACGATTGACACTGCCCATTGCACCCTACAGGTGACCCGCTTTTTGGGTCGACGCATCGCAACGAGGAGTTGGCCGATGAACCGAGGTTTGATGACGATAGCGGCGAGTGTGATCGCGGCCGGCATCCTGGCTCCGTCCATGGCCTGGGCGGATCCCCCGTGCGGCCGCGGCTGGCGCAAGCACGAATGGTGCGGCGGCTATGCGTACCGTGCCCCTCGCTACGTTGCTCCGCATGTCTACTACCCGCGGCCGCCGGTCGTTTATGCCCCGCCGCCGGTTGTCTATGCGCCCCCGCCGGTGATGTATGGCTATCCGCCGCCGGTGCTCGCACCGGTTCCCGGGATTTCGATTGGCGTGAACATCCCACTGCGCTGACAGTTCGGGCGAGCGCCCGAATCAATGTTACGAATGACAGGAGTCTGCCATGCGACGCGTATTTTGCGCGATCGTCGCGATCGGTGTCGCGACCTCTCTTTCGGCCTGCACCAACCCGTATGACCCGGGACAGCGCGCGCTCGGCGGGGCGGCCATCGGTGCCGGCACCGGGGCCGCGATTGGCGGGATCGCCGGCGGTGGCCGCGGTGCGGTGACGGGCGCGCTGATCGGCGGCGCCGTCGGGGCTGCCGGTGGCGCGCTGACGACCCCGACTCCGCCTCCTCCTCCGCCTGGCTACTACCAGCAGCCTGCCCCCGGCTATCGCTATTGATCGCCGCGCGAGGCCCGCTGCATCCCGGAAGGAGACACGCATTGACTAGATCGATGGTCATGCTTGCGGGCGTGACACTGATCGGCGGGGCCGCACTCGCCACACCGGCGAGGGCCGAGATCCGCACTCTGTTCGATTCCGGGCTCTGGTCCGCCTATGGCGGCACGGATGAAGGCCAGCGGGCGGTTTGCGGCATCGCAACCGTCGGCGCGGACGGACGCAGGATCGCCATCCAGCAATTGTCCGGAGAGGCCGACCTGGAACTGGTGCTGGAAAAGCCATCCTGGGCGATCCCCGAGAATACGCCGATCGAGGTCGTGCTTCAGGTCGATGGCCAGTCCTGGCGACCGGACCGCTCGGTTGGATCCACGAACCAGGTACGGGCGCGCGTTTCCTTCGGTATGTCGATCGGCTTCATGCGCGCGGTGCGTACCGGCCAGGTGGTACGTGTGTTCTTCCCCAGTGGGACGGAGCCGCCCTGGACTGGTGGATTGCGGGGCAGCAGCGCCGCAATGAATGCGCTGAACGACTGCCGAGCGGCGTTCCCACCATCGGCACCGACCCAGCCGTTTCCGCAGGGCCAGCCGCAGCCGAACAGTGCGCCGACGCAGCCGTTCTCTCCGACAACGACGCCGCCACCGCGGGGGTAGCCGGCGGCTGAATTACGCCGGTTCTTCCAACGCCATGCAGAGCGTCCGCAGCGCCCGTGTATGGGCATGCGTCACGTTCCCGGCGCGCAGGTCATCGGCGCTCACCGTCTCGACCATCACGCCGCCCTGCATGACTCCGACGGTGCCGCACAGATGCGCCACCACGGCGAGGTTGTGGCTGACCATCACATAGGTCAGGCCACGCCGAGCCTGGAGGTCGGAGAGAAGGTTCAGGACCTCGGCCTGCACGGAGACATCCAGCGCGCTGGTCGGTTCGTCCAGCAACAGCACGTCCGGTTCGCTCATGAGAGCGCGGGCCACGGCAACCCGCTGGCGTTGCCCGCCCGAAAGCTGGTGCGGATAGCGGAACCGCACGGCGGGCGGCAACGCGACCTCGGCCAGCGCGCGGAGGATACGCGGCTCGATATCGGCGATGCCATGCACTTCCAACGGTTCAGACAAGGCCCGGTCCACCGTCTGGCGTGGATGCAGGGAGCCATAGGGGTCCTGGAACACCATCTGCACCCGGCGGAAGAAGTCCTTCGATCGGTGCGGAGACAGCGCGGTGCCGTCAATCTCCATCCGGCCGGTCCAGTCGGGGTTCAGGCCTGACAGCGCCCGCAACACGGTGGATTTCCCCGAGCCGCTCTCGCCCACGATGCCGAACGCTGCTCCCTTTGGGACGTGGAAGGAAACGCCCTTCACGGCCTCAACGGAGCCGAACCGGACGGAGAGATTTTCGACGGTGATCACGTCAGCCAGGCCGGATCGCGGGTCATGACGTTCAGCCGAACCTTCGGGTCCGACAGCGTCGGCAGGCAATCCAGCAACCCCCTCGTATACGCATGCCCCGCTCGGCTGAGATCGGCGGCGCGCAGTTCCTCCACCACGCGGCCCGCATACATCACCGCTACCCGGTCGCAGAAGTGGGACACCAAGGGAAGGTCGTGGCTGATCAGGATCAGACCCATGCCGCGCTGGGACACCAGATCCTCCATCAAGCGCAGGATTTCCGCCTGCACCGTGGCATCCAGGGCGCTGGTCGGTTCATCGGCGATCAGCAGTTCGGGGTCGGGGGCGAGCATCATGGCGATCATGACGCGCTGGCCCATGCCGCCCGAAAGCTCATGCGGATAGGCACCGGCGACGCGCTGCGGGTCGCGGATTTGCACCTGCTCCAACAGGTGTTCGGCCGCTTGCAGGGCCGCGCGCCGGCTGCCCTTGCGATGGGTCCGCCAGGCCTCGGCGATCTGGGCTCCGGCGGTCATGACCGGGTTCAGGGAGTATTTCGGGTCCTGGAGGATCAGGCCGGCCCGCTTGCCACGGATGGCCCGCATCTCCGCCTCACTGGCGCGCAGGACATCGATGCCGTCGAAGCTCAGCCGGTCGGCGGTGACCTGGGCGGAGGCCGGCAGCAGCCGCAGGATCGACCGGGCGGTCAGGGACTTGCCGGAACCGCTTTCGCCGACGATGCCCAGTTTTTCGGTGCCGATGGTCAGCGACACGCCGCGCACGGCATGGCTGATGCCGCGGGCGGTGGGGAAGGCGATCGAGAGGTTGTCGATAACGACCTCGGTCATCGCTGCTTCGGGTCCAGCACGTCGCGCAGACCATCGCCCAGCAGGTTGAACGCCAGGGACGCCACGAAGATCGCGATGGCGGGCACAAGGGGCACCCACCATTCCGTCAGGATGAAGCGGCGCGCGGTGGCGATCATCGTGCCCCACTCGGGGGATGGCGGCTGCGCGCCCATTCCCAGGAAGCCCAGCGACGCAGCCGTCAGGATGATCGAACTCATGTCCAGCGTGACGCGCACGATCAGGCTTTGGGTACACATCGGCGTCACGTGCTTCAGGATGATCCGCCAGGGGGATGCCCCGGTCAGCCGGACCGCGGCGATGTAGTCGGTGTTGCGGACGGTCATTGTCTCGGCGCGCGCGAGGCGGGCATAGGGCGGCCAAGCGGTCAGGGCGATGGCCGCGATTGCGCTTGTGATGCCGGGCTTGATGGCGGCGACGAAGGCCAACGCGAGGATCAGGCGGGGAAAGGCCAGGAACACATCGGTCACCCGCATCAGCACGCGGTCGGCCAGTCCACCGAAGTAGCCGGCGATGCACCCGACCGCCAGGCCAAGCGGCGCGACGAGCAGCACGACGGCGACCACCATGCCGAGCGTGACGCGGCCGCCGTAGAGCAGGCGCGAATACACATCGCGTCCCAACTCATCGGTCCCCAGCCAGTGTTCGGCCGATGGCGCGGCGAGGCGGTTTGTCAGTGTCTGCTGCCCCGGATCATGCGTGGCCAGCAATGGCGCGGCCAGGCACAGCACAATCAGCAGGACCACCGTGGCCAGACCGCCGATCGCGAGCGGATTCCGGCGAAAGTCGCACCACAGCCGATACCGGCGCCCCCAGGCGGCCTGCCTGCGAGAGGACGGGGTCTCGGTGATCAGCCAGTCGCGCAGGGTTGCTGGTGTGCTCATCACGCAACCCGCGGATCGAGCAGGCGATACAGCATGTCCGCCATCAGGTTCAGGGCCAGATAGATCATCCCGACCACCAGCGTGGCGCCCAGCACCGCGTTCATGTCGGCGTTCAGCAGCGACACCGTCAGGTATTGGCCGAGGCCGGGCCAGGAGAATACGGTCTCGGTCACCACCGCCCCTTCCAGCAGGCTGGCATAGGTCAGGGTCAGCACAGTGATCAGCCGGACCGCGATGTTGCCGAACGCGTGGCGCCAGATGACGCGCGCGGATGACAGGCCCTTGGCGCGGGCGGTGATGACATATTCTCCAGCCAGGGCATCGAGCATGAAGGCCCGGGTCATCCGGGCGATGTAGGCCATGCTGAAATAGGCCAGCACGCCGGCGGGTTGCACCAGATGAGCGACCGCGTCCCGGAACGCATCCCAATCTCCGGCGATCAGCGCATCGACCGTCAGGAACCCGGTCACCGGGTCGATCAGCCCGTCGAACGCGACATCGATCCGCCCCGTGCCGGGGGCCCAGCCGAGCTTGGCATAGAAGATCAGGAGGGAGAGCATGGCGAGGAGGAAGATCGGCACTGAGTGCCCCGCGAGGCAGAACACCCGGATCGCTCGGTCGGTGAAGCTGCCCTGCCGCACCGCCGCCAGGACGCCCAGTGGCACGCCGATCAGCATCGCGATGATGATGGCGACCGTCGCCAGCTCGATCGTCGCCGGAAAGAACTGCCCGATGTCATGCGCCACGGTGTGGGATGTCATGACCGACCGGCCGAGGTCGCCTTGCAGCAGCTTGCCGACATAGATGACGAACTGCATCGGCAGCGGCTCGTCCAGCCCGAGTTCGGCCCGCGTCTCGGCGATCACGTCTGGGGCCGCATGATCGCCGACGATGGCGATGACGGGGTCGATCGGCATCACGCGCCCGATCAGGAAGGTGACCAAGACGAGCCCGAACAGGGTGATGGGCACACTGGCCGCGACGGACGCGGCCGAGCGCAGGCGTGACGTCATGCCTTCTTGACGGCGGCGTATTTCGTGAAGTCGGCGACCGCGCCCACGACGAAGCCGGATACGCCCTTGCCCATCACGGCGGAGGCGATCGGTTGCAGCATGAAGGCGAAGGGGGCCATTTCCTGGGCGGCACGCTGCATGGATGCGTACATCGCCATCCGCTTGTCGGTATCGAGTTCCTTCGCCGCTTGCTCCACCATCGCGGTCAGGCCGGCGTCCACGAAGTGGCTGCGCCAGGCGAGGATCTTCAGCTTCGACGCGTCGCTGTCATCGGGGTTGGCGAGGAAGGCCTGGGTGTTCGAGTTCGGGTCGAAATAATCCGTGCCCCAGGCGAGCAGCGCCAGTTGATGCGTGCGGGCGCGGGTCTTGGTGATGACCTGCCTCGATTCCCCCGGCAGCAGCGTCACCTTGATGCCGATGTCCTTCAGGTTCGCCTGCAGGGCCTGGGCAATATCGTTGTACGGGGGCTGGTTGAAGTGATCGAGGGTCATCTCGAACCCGTTGGCGAAGCCGGCCTCGGCCAGCAGGGCCTTTGCCTTTGCGACGTCGCGCTTGAACGGCTTGCCGGGCACCGCGCCGGGTAGGCCCTCCGGCAGGAAGGACTGGCACACGACATGGGTGTCGGGGGTGATGTTCGTGGCGATGCCGTCATAGTCGATCGCCCACTTGATCGCCTGCCGCACCGCGGGCTTCTGGAACTCCGGCGCCGCCATGTTCATGGCGATGTAGATGACGCGCCCCAGGCCGGCGGAGGTGACGGTGAAGTCCTTGTTCGCGCGTGCCTTCCGCAGCAGCTCGGGCGTCAGGTCGCGGGCCACGTCGGTGTCCTGCTTCTCCAGCATCAGCATCTGCGCGGACGGATCGGGCACATGCCGCATCACCACGCGCTTGTTGAACGCCTCCACGCTGGAATGGGGGTTCACGTCGCAGATCACCCGGTCGGATGCCTGCCACGACGTCAACTGATAGGCGCCGGAGCCAGCGGTGCGGGTCTGCATCCAGGCATTGCCCAGGTCGCCCTTTTCGTCGTGCGCCATCACGGTGGCCTTGTCGACGATCGAGCCGACGGTGGCGGACAGGCAGTACAGCACGAAACTCGTCGCCCAGGGCTGCGGCAGCGTCAGCACCAGGGTGTTCGGTGTCGTCGCGCGGATCAGCTTTTCGACGTTGTCCTTGTTGAAGCCAAGCTGCGTGATGATGAAGGCGGGGGTCTTGTTGAGGATGACGGCCCGTTGGAGGGAGAACGCGGCATCCTCGGCGGTGACCGTCTTGCCGGTGGCGAACCTGGCCTTGTCCTGCAGGTGGAACGTGATCTCCAGCCCGTCCTTGCTTACATCCCAGGATGTCGCGAGGTCGGGGGCGACCTTGTTGGCGTCGCTGGCGTCCGGACGTACCAGGCGATGGTAACAGTTGGCGTTGATTTCGCCGTTGGTGAACTCAAAGCTCTGCGCGGGATCGAAGCTGACGATGTCGTCGATCTGCTTGACGATGACGAGCACGCCCTTGGGTGTCGCGGCGGCGGCGTGCCAGGAGGCGACAGGCAGGGCGGCGGTAGCCGTGGCGGTGGTCACGAGGGATCGGCGGCTGATCATCGCGGGTCTTCCATGACAGATTATCTTCACAATAGGGTTCCATCGGCCGGAAGCAACCGGGATTTCCGATGATGCGGGGCCTACCGAAACGACCGGTTGAACAACCGCGCGCCCAAGGCCCGGGCCGTGTCCTCAGTGCAGGTGGAGCCGAGCTTTCCGGTGAGGCGGGGGCAGGTGTGGGCAAGGGTGTCGAGGGTTGTGTGCTCCTTGACCCGCACATGGGCGACACAGACCGCGCCCTCGGGGGACCACCCGGCTTCGAAGGCTTGGTCGGGCTGGTTGTCGGCCGCTTGGATGCCTTTGTCGTCGTAAAGGTCGATCGACATGCCATCGCGCGTTGTTCCGGCGCCGTCACCACAATAGTCGGCCCGGACCATGCGGACGCAGGTGCTGTAGAGGGCGGATTCGTCGGCGATCCATGGCCGGTAGCCGAAGCGGACGCATTTCGCGCGGGCGCCGCCGGTGCAGACCAGGTCGAAGATCTCGGGCGCGGTGGTTTCCGTGCGGCCATCGTCGTGCATCCTGGAACTGAGCGGGAAGCCTTGCCGCCGGCCGTCGGGACCGGCGTTGCACAGGGGGACCATGGAGCCGTCGGGTTGCTCGACCATCATCGTATGCAGCCAGACGCCGTCGGCCTTTGCGTTGGGGTCACGCTCCACCGTTTCCAGCTTGATCCGGCGCGGTCCGTGGGCCGTTGCGATCGTCAGTGTGGCGCCGGCGAGTTCGGGGGAGCGCAGGACCCGGCCATCGGAGAGGGTGAGGCGGAATTGCGTGCCCTCGGCCGCGACCGCGGTGACTTCCACCCTGGTCCCCGTTGGGGCGGCTTGCGCGAGGGACGGGGCAAGAAGGGCGAGGATCGCGCCGATCAGGGCGAAACCGGGAACTCGAATCATGGTGTGGTCTCACGCATCTTGAGGCGTCGGTGTTTCGAGGAGGGGACCTGGCCTCGGCCCCGCGGCTGGGGCTGTGTGAAGCCGGTCCGGGATCGTGGCAACGCCCGCCAGGAGGGTTGGCGGGCGTTGTGGAGGCGGGTTGATCGGGCGGTGGTGGCTCGCGCCGAACGGGGTCAGCGGGCAGCCGGCAGTTCGACGGCGATGATGTGGAGCCCGGTCGCGGTGCCGAGGCTCTGACGCCCAGCCACCGCGGTCGGCTGGATGCTGTTCTCGGTCAGAGCATTCTCGGTCAGGGCGTTGCTGGTCAGGGCGTTCTCGGTCAGGGCGTTGACCGACAGACCGTTTCCGGTGATGAGGGCCTGGGCCGGAACGGCGCCGAACAGCAGGGCGGTGGCGAGGCCGGCGATCGCGAAGGTCTTGAACATTGTAAGGTCTCCTGTGTTTCCGTTGAGGCGGCGGGGTTGCCGTTCTGCGATGGAGGCAATGTGCCGCGTCTCTGTTTCCACTCGATCCCACGGGAAACGCTGTTTTGTTTCGGTTGTTTCTGGTGGGCTGATGGATTGGAAACAATCGGGGGCAGCCGGCGCTTCAGGCCCAAGCCGGCGCGTTTCGCCTTCGCCCGGGTGCGTCACGATCCGAGCAAAGTCGGGGCCAACCAGGTGTGG
>CANJSR010000085.1 GCA_947476855.1 Acetobacteraceae bacterium | reverse complement strand
GTACCTCAAGGAGGGTGAGCAGGCCGAGGTGCAGGATGACCCGACCGTCGCCATCCTGAATGCGCCCACGGTGTCCCTGACCGCGACGACGGGGCAACTCGTGATCGATGGCACGGTCGAGGCCTCGGCCGCCGCCATCCTGTCCGGCCACACCGGGATCGACGGCACCGTTGGCCGCGTCATCGGTGGCGGCACGCTGAGCGCGGTGAGCGCCGCCGGGGCGGTGACCCTGACCAACCCGAACAATGAGGTGGCCGCCGCGTCCGGATCGGCCTCGGGCGACTTCCGGCTGATCGACAGCGTGGCGCTAAATCTCGGCAACGTGACCGCGGGGCCGACCGCGCTGATCCAGGCGCCGACGCTGACCGCCGCGGGATCGGTCGTGGCGCAGACGGTGTCGCTGACGGCAACGACCGGGACGCTCGGGATCACCGGGACTGTGAACGCCACGACGGCCGCGGTACTGGCGGGCAAGGGCGGGCTCATCGGCAACACCGGCACGATCCTGGGCGGCGGCGCCCTGACCGCCAACAGCACCGGTGGAGCAGTCGAACTCGGCAATGCGGCGAACGCCGTGGCCAGCGTCACCGGATCGGCGCTGACCGGCTTCACGCTGGTCGATAGCAAAGGGCTGGAAGTCGGCAACGTCTCAGCCGGCACGACCGCCAGCCTGACGGCGCCGACCGCGACGGTGCAGGGCGACGTGATCGCGGAGAACGTGACCATCACCGCGACCAGCGGGATGCTGGAGGTCGCGGGGACGGTCGATGCGACGACCCTCGCGGTCCTGACCGGCCAGACCGTTTCGATCGAGGGCGGCGTGTTCGGGCAGACGACCTCGATCACCGCGAATACGGGGCGCCTGGACGTTTCGGGCACGGTGGACGCGGGGACCCTGGCTGTCCTCAGCGGGCTGATCGTGTCCGTCGCGAACACCGGCAGCGTCATCGCGCCGACAACGTCGATCGCCGCGTCGGCCGGCGTGCTGGAGGTCGCCGGGACGGTCAACGCGACGACCCAGGCAGAACTGCGTGGTCAGTCCGTGTCGATCTCCGGCAACGTGATCGCGCCCACGACGTCGATCTCGGCGCTTTCAGGCGCGCTGGAGGTGACGCTCGGCGGCACGGTGAACGCGTCCACCCAGGCCGATCTGCGCGGACAGTCCGTGTCGATCGCCGGCAGCGTCATCGCGCCGACGACGTCGATCACGGCGTCGTCCGGCGCATTGTCGGTAGGCGGTTTGGTGAATGCCACCACCCGGGCGGACCTGTCCGGGCTGTCGGTGTCGATCGCGGGTGAGGTCATTTCACCGACGACGTCGATCACTGCCTCTCTCGGTGCGCTGACGGTCGACGGGGCGGTGACCGCGAGCACCCAGGCGGATCTGCGTGGTCAGTCCGTATCGATCGGCGGCAATGTCATATCGCCGACGACCTCGATCACCGCCACCGCCGGGGCGTTGACGGTCGACGGGACGGTGACCGCAAGCACCCAGGCGGTTCTGCGCGGCCAATCCGTGTCGATCGGGGGTGATGTCATATCGCCGACGACCTCGATCACGGCGACCGCCGGAGCACTGGACGTCGGCGGGACGGTGGACGCACCCATCATCGCTGTCCTGACCGGCCAGACGGTGTCGATCGCCGGCAGCGTCATCGCGCCGACGACCTCCATCACCGCCTCCGTCGGCACCTTGGGCATCACCGGGGCCATCACCGCCACCAGCGCGGCCGTCCTGTCCGGGGCCGCGGGGGTCATCGGCCCGACGGGCACCATCCTGGGCAACGGCGCGCTCAGTGCGATCAGCGCCAGCGGGTCGGTTGACCTCACCAACACGGCGAACATCATCGCCAGCCTGGAGGGATCGGCGCCAGGTTCGTTCCGGGTCACCGACAGCGTCGGGCTGGCCATCCTCGGCGGGAAGTCGGTGACCGCCGATACCGTCGGGATCACGGCGCAGAGCATCGCCAATGCCGGCACCGTCACCGCGAGCGGGGCAGGCTCCAGCACCGAACCCGCGCTGCGCCTGATCGCGACCGGTGGGACGGTGTCCAACAGCGGCCTGGTCCAGGCGACCAGCGCCAGTGCCGGCAACCTGCTGATCTCGGCCACCTCCGGCATCGAGTCTTCCGGCACGATCATGGCCGCGGGACCTGGCACCGCGGACGCCCCGTCGCTCGCGCTGATCACGACCGGCGGCTCCGTCATCCAGACCGCCGGTCTGATCGCGGCATCCCACGAAGCCGGCTTCCTGTCGGCGCGCGCCCCGGGCGGTGCCATCGCCTTCGCCGGCACCCTGATGACCGGCACTTCGACCACCGCGCCCACCGGTGCGATGGACCTGGTCGCCGGGGGTGACATCACCGAAACGGTGATCAGCGACGCCACCGGATCGGTCGTGACCGGCCTGCTCACGGCCTCGGCCGGCGGCAACATCGCTCTGGCCAGCGCCGCGGCGATCGGCAACCGGATCGCCACGCTGGGTGCCATGAGCGGCGGGAACGTGACGCTCGCGAACGCCCGCGACCTGACCATCGCCGGCCCCGTGACTGCCGATGGCGGGTCCGTGCGGATCGATGTCCGTGGCGGAGAGGGGACGGCGGGCAACCTGACCAACAACGGCGCCATCACCGCCGCCAGCGGCTCGATCCGCCTCACTGCTGACGGCTCGATCGACAACAACACCGGCGCCATCATCTCGGTGGGTGGGAACAAGAGCACCGCCATCAGGACCATCGAACTCATCGCGTCCGGCGGCACCATCGGTGTTGCGTCCGGTTCCTCGATCGGGGCGACCAGCCCGACCCTCAGCAGCATCACGCTCTCGGCGGGGGCGGGCATCACCACGGCCGGGACGATCATCGCCGGAACCGCGGTCAGGATGACCGCGGCGGCCGGGTCGATCGACAACAACACGGGGGGTATGATCACCGCGTTCGGCGCCGGGTCCGCTGACGCCCCCTCGATCACGCTCATCGCGCTCGGCGGCACGATCGGCAACGCGGCCGGTGCGACCATCAGTGCGCCCATGACCTCCGGCAACATCTCTCTCCAAGCCGGGTTCGGCATCACAACGGCCGGGACGATCACCGCCGGCGGCTCCGGCGCACCAGCGATTGCGATGACCACCGGGGGCATGCTGGCCCAGAACAGCGGCCTGATCGCGGCCACCAACGCCGCCGGCTCCGCGACGCTGAACGCCGGCAGCATCGACATCGCCGGCCTACTGACCGTCGGATCGGCCGGAACCCTGAGCCTGACCGCCACCGGCGCGATCTCCGAGGGCGGGGGCACCGGCACGATCATCGCCGGGCGGCTCACCGGTTCCTCCGGCGGCACCACCACGCTGGACAACCTGGCCAACCAGATCGGTGCGCTGGGTCCGTTCTCCGCTGGCTCCGAGCTGACGCTGCTGAACAGCGTCGAGGCCATGACGGTCAGCGGCTCCATCACCGTCAGCGGAGAGAACAGCACGTTGTTCCTCCGCAACGGCTCGTCTGGGGGCGGCTCCGACCTGCTGCTGGCCGACGACAGCCGGCTTCAGGCCACGAACGTGACGCTGCTCGCCCCCGACCGGATCAACGGGCCGGACACCACGATCGTCGCGACCGCGCTGACCCTGCCCAACGGTGGGGCGGCGGTGACGGCGGCCAACCAGATCATCCTGGGCGACCCGACCAGCGCCAATCCGATCCCGACCAACAGCATCGGCCGCCTCGGCCCGATCGTCGCCAACCAGTCCCTGGTCGTGATGAACGCGACCGAACTGCTCCTCGGCGGGGACATCACCGCCCCGACGATCCGGATCGGCGCCACCAACGGGCTGACGATCGCCAACAACGTGACCATCACGACCGGAGGCACCGTGCTGGCGCTGCCAGCGCAGTCCTCGGTGCCGCCGGATACGGATGCGTCGGTCGGGTTCAACCTGGCCCTGCTGGACAGCAGCGGCACCATCGACCTCGGCCCGCGCCTGACGATCCAGGGTCTGCCGAGCGTGGCCGAACCCACCATGCGGATCGCGCAGACCCAAGGCGGTCAGGTGCGGTTCGGGGAACTGGTGGCGCCGAACACCAGCGTGATCCTGCATGTCGGCACCGGCTCCGCTGTCTCTCAGGGCGGAGGCAACATCGATGTGAAGAACCTGTTCGTCTTCTACCGCAGCGGCGCGCCTTCCATTCAGCTCAGCGGCAGCGTCGGTGGGCAGAGCGCCTCGGGCGCGGCGACGATCAGCCGCATCGGGCGCGAGACGGTCACCGCGGCCTTTGGCCAGACGGAACTGGGCCTGATCTTCGACCCGAGCTCGGTCTACCAGATCAACCAGTGCAGCATCACGTCGGTGAACTGCGTGCTGACCTCGACCCTGCAAATCCCGCCGCAGCTGCCGTTGCAGACCCTGTACCTGCCGCTGCCGCCCAGCGTGCTGGACGACCCGGACCTGCTGCTGCCCTTCATTTCGGACCAGGACGACTGATCATGCCCCGCCCGACATCGTTCATGCGTCTGCCACCTCTCTCCCGCCTTCTTCCGCTGGTTGCCATCATCGGTCTGCTGGGGTGTGAGGTGCCGCCGCCGGATGCCTATGTCTCGGGCGGGCCGCGCGGAGACGGCGTGCTGGTCGGGCGCAACAGCGTGGGCGATCCCTGCTTCCAGTACAAGCAGGACGGCGGGGCCGACGTCTATTGCGGAGCCTGGGGCCAGCCGGCCGGACGCATCCGGCTGTCGAACGCGGGCGGCGCGGTGGACCAGCAGGCGGGGCGGTTCGCGTCCTCGCTCGCGCCGCGCGTCACCGATTGCGGCACGCCGCGGCCGATCCAGTTCAACGGCGCGGACCAGGCCGTGCAGATGACCTGCGCCCGCGGTCGCTGGTCGCATGCCGCGATGGTCGCGCAGGTCGGCAACCAGATCTATGTCGCCGATGGCATGGAAGCCGTCGTGCCGGCCATGCAACGCTCGATCGGCGTACTGGCGGGGCGCGCCCAGCCCTTGCCGCCCGAGGAAGGCGTCCGCCGTTCCTCCGGCCGGCGCCCCGATCCCAACGACTTCCAGGGCCTGATGCTGGCCGGCGACGCGGCCAACAGAGAAGGCTTCTGGGAAGAAGCGGCGACCTATTTCCGCTCTGCCCTGCAATTGCTCGACAAGAACCCGCGCAAGGACGACTGGGCGCGGTTCAACGCGCTGATGGGCCTGGGCATCCAGCTTTCCAACCAGGGCAAGTTCACCGAGGCCGACGCGATCTTCGCTCAGGCCAGCGCCCCGGCCCTGTTGCAGAGCGGGCTGTTCTCTCCGGCGCAGTACGATCACTACAAGGGCCGGCACCTGCTCAATCGCGGCCTGGACCAGAACGACAATCCCGACCTGACCGAAGCGCTGCGCCTGCTGCGCTCGGCCGAGGCGCGTTATGCCGCCAACGTGCCGACCGGCGCCACCGCGCCATCGGCCTCCACCGACAACCTGACGCGGTTCGCCGCCACGACCCTGGTCGCGCAACTTTCCGTCGGCGGGCAGTTCCAGGCCGCCGCGCCGAACGCCCTGGAAGCCGTGCTGGGCGTGATCGAGACGCGGCGCAACCAGGCCGTCGCCCTGCGTGCGCTGGGAGAGCAGGACCAGGCGCTCGCGATGGCCGTCAGCGCCGAGGACTTTGCCCGTTCGCGCGGCATGACGATGCCCAAGGTCGCGGCCTTCTTCTATCGCACGACCGGCGTCGTCATGCTCCATGGCGGCCAAATCGACCCCTCCGTCGGCAAGCTCGGCCAGTCGGTGGAGGCGTTCCGCGCCGGGTGGCGCACCACCCCGACGCCGCAGTTGGCGCAGACCCAGCTCCGCCGAGCCGAGGCGTTGCTGCGGTCGGGCGATCCGGAGGGGACGTTCAAGTCCTGTCGGGCCGCGACCGAGGTTCTGGTGACGCTGCGGCAGAGCGTGGAGGCGGACCTGCTGGTCCCCTGCCTCGTGGCATACGCCCGGCGGGTCGGTTCGGCCTCCGATCCCCAGCCCTTGCTGCGGGAGATGTTCCTGACGGCGCAGTTGTCCCGTGCTTCGGCGACCGCGGAACTGGCGCAGCGGGCTGCGCTGCGGCTGGCGGCCGATCCGAAGATCGCGCGGGAATTGTCGATCCGCGACAACGCGAACGCCGAACTGAACGACCTGCGGGAGAAGCGGGCTCGGCTGCCGGCGGGTTCGGCCGAGGCGGCGCCGATCGACCGGCAGATCGAGGCGGCCGAGGCGGCGCTGCGCCAGACCGAGATCGACCTGCAGGACGCCCTGCCGAACTACCACGCGCTGCTGGAACCCTTCGCGACGGCGGGTGCCGTGTTCTCTGTCCTGCGGCCAGGCGAGGCCTTCGCGTCCATCACCCTGGCGGACACCGATGGTTGGGTGTTCCTGCTGCGGGACGGCCAGATCCGCATGGGCCAGATCGACGGCGGCAACGGGCGCATGGAAGACCTGGTCACCAAATTGCGCGCCAGCATCGAGCCATCGGGCAACACCCTGCCGGCCTACGACACGACGACGGCCCGCGCGCTGTATACCGCCGTGTTCGGTTCGGTCGCCGCGGGCCTCGATGGTGCCACGGAACTCAGCGTCGCGCCGTCCGGCAAGCTGCTTTCGATTCCGTTCCAGGTGCTGACGACGGATGCGTTCACCGGCACGAACCTGGCCGAGGCACCGTTCCTGGTGAAGAAATTCCCGATCACCCATGTGCCCTCGGCCGCCAACCTGCTGCGCTTGCGCCAGCCTTTGGACCTGCGGGCCGGGGCGCCGGTGGCCGCGGCGCCGAAGCGGCCCTGGTTCGGCTTCGGTGCCTCCAACCCTATCACCCCGGCGGTCGCGTCGCGGCTGTATCCCACGGCCCGCTGCGGAGAGTCGCAGAGCGCGTCACGGATCACCCAGTTGCCGGTGCTGCCCGGCGCCGAACGGGAACTGAACGCGGTGCGCCGCCTGATCGGCGGCTCCGCGGGCGACGAGTTGCTGGGGGCCGCGTTCACACGCCGAGCCACGGTCTCTCGCCCGTTGAGCGATTATCGGGTCCTGCACTTCGCGTCCCATGCGCTTCTGCAGTCGGACATTGCCTGCCTGGATGAACCCGCCATCGTTACGACCGTCGCGCCGAACGATCCGACGCCGGCGCTGCTGACGGCGACGGATATCCTGGTGAACATGAAGCTCAGCGCCGATGTCGTGGTGCTGTCGGCCTGCAATACGGGCGGCGGCAGCGGCCGGGATGGTGGTGAAAGCCTGTCGGGCCTGGCCAAGAGCTTCTTCTTCGCCGGTGCCCGCGCCCTGATGGTCACGCACTGGTCGGTGGACGACTACACCAACGTGCGCCTGGTGGTGGAGGCATTGGACGGCATGAACGAAAGCCCGACGGGTGCTCTGTCCCCCGCCTTGCGGAAGGCGCAGATGCGGATGATGGCCACGCCGGGGTATGAACATCCCTTCTTCTGGGCGCCGATGATCGTGCTGGGGGAAGGCGGAGGCCGCCCGCCTGCCGCCGGAAGCGCTTCTTCCGTCCGTTCGGCTGGGTTATGATCGGTCCAGCCTGGAGCATGAGCCGGATTGGTCGGAACGTCGCCTGAGCAGAAACGCATAGGGAAATACACCGTCCTCCGCATGCTGGGCCGCGGCGGGGCGGGAGTCGTGTACGAGTGTCTTGATCCGGATCTGGATCGGTCCGTCGCAATCAAGAACCTGCTGCCGGCCGAGGACGCCGAGGGACAGGAGCACCTGGAGCGCTTCCGCCGCGAAGCCCAGGCGCTGGCGCGGATGGCGCATCCGAACATCGTCCGCATCTATGACTACGACGACCGGAGCGAGGACTTCCCGTTCATCGTGATGGAGTTCGTCGAGAGTGGGTCGCTGCGGCAACTGCTCGACCCGGATCATCCGATGCCGCCCGCCCGCGCGGTCAGCCTGGTGTGCCAGGTGCTGGCGGGGCTCGCGGCGACGCACCGGATCGGCGTGATCCATCGCGACATCAAGCCCGGCAACATCCTGATGCGGGGCGACCTGCCGTTGCTCGCGGATTTCGGCATTGCCCGGATCGCCGATAAGCGATCCACCATGGTCGGCACCGTGATTGGCACGGCGCACTACATGGCCCCCGAGCAGTTGTTGGGCGGGGAGATCGATGAGCGGGCCGACATCTGGTCGACCGGCGTGCTGCTGTACCAGATGCTGACCGGCCGCCAGCCGTTCGACGGCGCCAACGCGCTGACGATCATGGACGCGATCCGGAACGCGACCCCCGTGCCGCCGTCCGAACATTGCCTGCCGGGACTGATTTCCGGCGTGCTGGACCAGGTCGTGCTGAAGGCGTTGGCGAAAAGGCCGGAGGATCGGTTTGCCTCAGCCGATGCGTTCGCCCAGGCGCTGGAGGAGGCGATGCACGCGCCGTCCGAGCTTGATCGGACGATCGTGGTGACGCCGTCAGCCGCGCCGGCCGCGGCAGGGGCGCCGCCCGTGCGGAAGGCGTCCCCCCTGCCGTGGGTCCTGGGGGGCGGAGCGGCCGTGGCGGCGGGGATTGGCGTCACCGTCTGGCTTCTGTCCGCCACGCCGACCCCGATCGCCGTTCCCCGTCCGGCCGACCCGCCGGTCGCGGCACGGGTGGAGCCGCCGGTGGCCCCTCCATCAGCAACCCCAGCGCCCGTTGTTCAGGGGGCATCAGGGGCGCCGACACGGCCTCCGGACGATCCATCGCCTGGGCCGGCGGCCGTGGCGCCTCCGACCGTGGTTGTTGCCCCGGTGGGCGCGCCACCCGTCGTTGCGGCACCGGCCGATCCGCCGGTGACGGCGCCTCCGGTGACCGCCCCCACCCCGCCGTCGCCCGCCGGACCGCGGCTGGCGGATTTGCGGAACCTCGTCTTCAGCGCCGATTGCGCCCTGATCGGCGGCTCGCTGGAACCCGGGCGGATGATCCTGAGCGGCCTGGGGGCAAGCGATCTAGTGACGCCGCTCCGCGACCTGTGGACCACGTTGCGCGATGGGAACGGCGCCTCCCGCTTCGACGTGACCGGTCTGGCCCGGGTCCCTGGCGTCTGCGAGGCGCTGGGCCTGGTGCGGCCCTACGCCGAACCGCTGGGATCGACGCGGCGTCCCGTCTCGGTCCGGGTGGAGGCCAAAGGGGACACGCCAGGGGACGCCAACAGGCTGAACCTGCGCCCCGACGCCGGGTTCTCCCTGTCGGTCGGGATGCCGGATTTCGCCGGCTGGATCCAGGTGGACTACTTCAGCTTCGCCGACAACGCCGTCCTGCATGTCGGCCTGTCCGCGCCGCGCGTCAGCCGCCAGCCAACCCCGCTGCCGCAGGCGATCCAGTTGAACGCCGCCGAAACGGCTTTGGTGTTCAACGGTTCGGCCGGCTCCCCGGGGGAAGACATGGTGATCGCCATCGCCTCGCGGGAACGGCTGTTCGCCCAGCCGCGGCCGGAGATCGAGGACGCCCAGGCCTATCTGGCCGCTCTGCGCGCTGTCCTGGAGGGACGGGCGCCGGGGACGGTGGCGGCACAGGCGATCCCGGTGATCATCCAGCCGCCGCCCTGATCCGGATCACGGCAGCGGAGCGGTCGCGAGCCGCCGCAGCCATCCGTCCGGCATGGCGGCGAGGAACCGGGCCCGCAGCGCCTGCAATGCCTCCGCGCTGATCCCCAGCCGTTCGGGGCTGATATAGCGATCGTCCGGGGTGAACATCAGGAACGCCTGCATCTCGTTCACCAGCAGGTCGGTGTTCTGGGCGTCGTAGTTCTGATCGACCAGGAAGCGCTGGAATGCCGCCCGTTCCTCGGCCGAGAGGATGTCGGACCAAGCCTGCCGCGCGAAGGCGGCATAGAGCGGGTTGGTGAAGAATTCCCCATGCGACAACTCATGCCGCAGGATGATCCGGCGGGTGAAGGCATCCACCGAGTCCGGGCCGACCCGCGCCACGGTGATGACGGCGCCCCGATTGGTGGGGTCCGTCAGGCCCTCCTGCCGCACCAGGGCGCGCAGGGCCGCCTCCTCCGGGTTCAGGCGGACGCCGTCCCGTTCGGCGGTGGCGAAGAACCGGGTCAGGTCCGCCGCCGCATAGTCATGCCCATAATAATAGCTGTCGGTCGTCTCGCCGGAGCGTGCGATCTCCGCCGCCAGAGCGTCGTCGTCCAGCACCTTGTCCTTGGGCAGGGCAGCTTTCTCGATGAAGGCGGCGACGCGGTTCAGCGCCAGGCCCTGCTGGCGCAGCGTGGGGTAGTCGAGGATCAGGATCAGCGGATTGTCCGCCAGGCGGAAGACCCGCAGTCGGTCGGAGTCGTGGGCGGCGATCTGCGCCTCGGTCGCGACGGTGATGGGAATGGCCGCGGCTGGTGCAAGCTGGGAGGACGGTGCCGGCGGAAGACCCGGCCGAGCCAGCAACAGCCACCCGGCCAGCCCGATCATGATGGCGGCGCTAACACCCAGCAGCACGACCAGCACAACGGGCCGACGCACGGGCGGGTTGGTCGCGGCAACGGGCTTGCGGACAAACGTTGCCTCGATGTCCGCTTCGGGAGCCTTGGCACGCGTTGTCCGGTTCGGATCGGATGGCGGCCGCAGGGGGATTCCCCTCCTGGGTGATCGGCGCGGCCGGTGCTATCCGTCCAGATTGACGATGTGGACGCGGCGGTTCCGGGGTTCCGGCACATTGTCGGCGGTGGGAATCATGAGCTGTCCTTCCCCGACCCCGCGCGTGCTGAGGCGTTCCGCCGGCAACCGAAACTGCTCAATCAAGAATCCCGCCACAGTCGCCGCTCGGCGTTCCGAGAGTTCCTGGTTCATGGTCCGGTCGCCCACGGAGTCGGTGTGGCCTTCGATCAGGAACCGCGATTGTCCCATGGATTCATGGGTCAGCGCCTGCCCGAGGGTCCGCAGCGCCTGGACGGCGGAAGGGGTCAGTTCAGCCGATCCGGTGACGAACAGGATGTTCATGTTGGCGGAGGGCCGGCTGTCGGCGGCGGCGGGCGGGGCGGCCGTTGTTGTCGCAACGGCGGCCGGCGCGGTGGCACGGGGCGGAGCGACGGCCTGGGATGCGCTGGCCTGCTGGGTCGGGCTGGGCTGCGCGATCGGCGCGCCCGGCTTCGGCAGCCCGCGCTGGACGATCGGCGCGGTCGCTGACCGCGGGCGAAGCTGGCCGATCAATGCATCCACCGCCTGCTGGTCAGCCTGTGCGTGAACCGGCGCCGCCAGCATCACGACGGCAAGGGCGGGAATGATCACTCGGCGCATCGCGGTAACCTCTTGAAAAGGACGAGTCCTGTACACGCACTTCGCAGCGTTCAACCTTGCATCAATTTTGGACGATTTGGCCTCGGATCGCAAGAATTGAGTCGCACGCGGCGACACACCGCCCGCCGCGGCGCCCTGTCGCGGCTGGGGGACGGCGGTGTTCGATACGGCCAAGCATCGGTTATCGTTTCCGTATATCCACGATCGCGGCGAACCCGGTCTCGGTCCCGATCGCGAGCCAGCCGCCCTCCGCGCTCCAGGCCAGGGTCGTGATCGGCCCGTTGTCGGGTGGCGCGATGGGCATGATGCGGGAGGAGTCGATGTCCGCCAGCACCACCAACCCGTCGGAGAACCCACCCGCCACGACGTCCTGGGAGGGGTGGGAGGCGACCTGCTGGCAGATGATCCCGTCGCCGCCGGCCAGTTCGAGTGGCGCCTTGCCCATCGGCCCGCCGCCGTGGAACGGCCACAGGACCATCGCGTCGGCCCCGCTGCTGGCCAGCCACTTGCCCTTGCGGGTGAACGACAGGGCAAGGGTCTTGGCGGGATAGCCGCTCATGCGCATGTGCTGGCCGTCGGACAGGCGCCAGCCGTGCAGCGCGTTCTCCTGCATGGCGGTGACGACGGCGTCGCCATCGGGGTGGAAGGCCACGCCGATATGGCTGCCCTTCCATTCCAGCTTGCGCGGGGTGTCGGTCTTGGCGGCGACGAACCAGATAGAGGCCCCGTTGTAGTGCGACGCCGCGACCCGCTTGCCCTTGGCATCGAAGGCAAGGCCGGTCACCGAGGACGGATGCGCCCATTCCTTCAGCTTCTTGCCAGTTTCATCGAACAGATGCACGAGCTTGCCGACACTGGCCGCGATCAGCCCCTTGCCCTTTTCCAGCGCGTGGGTCGTGACATGCTCCACCCACTTCATGCCGTGGCTGGCGAGCGTGTGGACCTGGCCATCCGCGTCGACTCGCTTGAGCGCGCTGTCATCGCCGCCAGTGATAAAGCCGCCCGGGGTCGTGTCGGCGGTCAGCGACAGGATGGCGCCGTCATGAACCTCCACCGTTGTCCAGTTGTCCGGGTCCGACAGGGTCACGAGGCGCAAGGTGCCGTCGCCGAGGGCGAAGGCGAGGCGATTGCCGTCGCGGGAAAACCGCGCGGCCACGACGAAGGCGCCGAGGTCACGGGTGGTGCCGCGGCTCTCGATCAGGAAGCGGGGTTGGGTGGTCTGGCTCATTGGCTTGTCCCGATCGTCGTTCAGCCGGCCACGCAACCCTCGAACCCGCGCCGCAATTGCGGGCGGTTCAGGTTGCGGCCGATGAACACGATCCGGCTCGCGCGCGCTTCGCCGTCCTTCCACGGGCCGATGAAGTCCCCGTCGGCGATCATGTGGACGGCCTGGAACGCAAAGCGGCGGTCGTCGCCCTCATAGTTCAGGATGCCCTTGGTCCGCAGCAGGTCCGCGCCCTTGTCCTGCAGCAGCGCGCCGATCCAGGCGTTGAACTTCTCGGCGTCGATCGGCTTGTCGACCTCGAAGCTCATGGAGGAGACCTCGTCGCTGTGCTCGTGCTCATCCTCGCCGGAGAGGAAGTCGGGCTGCATTTCCAGGATGCGGGTCAGGTCGAAGGCGCCCTGGTTCAGCACGTCGGTAATCGGCACCGCGGAACGCTGGGTGCGGTGGATGACGGCGAAGCGGTTGATCTGGCGGATCTGAGCCTCGACGGCCTCCAGCTCCTCGGGCGTCACCAGGTCGGTCTTGTTGAGGATGATCACGTCGGCGAAGGCGATCTGTTCGGCCGCCTCGGTGCTGTCGACCAGTCGCGCCGGCAGATGCTTGGCATCGACGACGGTGACGATGGCGTCCAGGCGGGTCTTCGCCTTCACACCCTCATCCACGAAGAAGGTCTGGGCGACGGGGGCGGGGTTCGCCAGCCCGGTCGTCTCGATGATGATCCCGTCGAACTTGTCGCGCCGCTTCATCAGCCCGCCGACGATGCGGATCAGGTCGCCGCGCACGGTACAGCAGATGCAGCCGTT